>JAOTYS010000085.1 GCA_029861795.1 Gammaproteobacteria bacterium
TGAGATCGTACTCGGCCAGCGCGCCGCCGCTAGAGAGGTTTATCGCATGGTCGAAGTGGAGCGTATATGGCTCGGTGACTCCAACTGAATCAGCAGGTATGGATCGGCTCATTCTGTAGCTCAATTGTCATCTCGGGCCGATATCCCTTCTTCCATGCAGTCCTGCTGGAGAAAAACGTGTCGCCACTCCTCAAACGTACCAAGTGTATTAATGTCCCGACTGTGCTGTAGACAGCACGTGTGTTTCGTCTTCCATGAGGTGAAAGCCCATAGAATTGGCCGTTCAGCTTTGTTAATAATGGGTTTGCTGGAGCAGAGTCTAACCAACTGCGAGAGTCTGCCGCAATCGCGATACGCCAGCTGAGCTGGGTGTGGACGGCTTACAGGGTACGATCTACAGCAGGTCGCCAGAGACGAAAGTCAGACCAACAGGCCGTGGCGTGATCTTAGTTTTGTGAGTTTGGTGGCGGGTGTTGCAGTTGTTTCAGTATTCCGTCTATCAAGTCCGCATTGGCCTGCAATTCCTTAAGTTTCTCCTCTAAGTCAGCCATCCGTTGATTCAGGGTGGAGTGGTCGCCCAGCAGCTGCTCGAGGTTAGTGATGCGTCGATCAATCATTGCTTTATGGTCTTGAATTTGGGTATAGATAGGAGAGAGCACAGACTTTGCCCAGTTCCGCGCTGAGGTGTCACCATTGCTGAAAATATCCCGAGCACTGTGCACCATAGTGATAAAGAATTTGCGGGTGACAAAGTGCTGCTCGGTAACCACCACCGCTGCGCTGGTACGAAACGCCTCGGCCTCGGCTTCCAGCTTAGTAAATTGATTTACAAACGAGGTCGTTGAGAACTGAGCTGGCTTTATTTTCACGAGACCGTGTTTCTTGTGAAAGTGTTCATATACAGTGCTGACTAAGCTGCGTATTTCCTCGCTTTCCTCCTTTACCTTCTCCATCGTGTCGGAGGCAATATCGAACACATTCCCCATTTTCTTACGCAGGCCTGCCGTCGTCCAAGTGTGATTCATGGACTCTTGCGCGTTTTGCATGACATTGTCAAAACGCTTCACATTGAGTAGCGACAGCAACTGCATCACACGGTTCTGTAACAACTGGCGGGTTACGTTAAAACTCTCCATTTCCTTTGCGTAAAGTTCCTTTTGCTTGAGCAGATGCTTGTTGATGTCACGGATGACATCACGGCTCTTGCCGCGCAGGCCCCCTATCTCCTGAAGTTCCTGAGTAGTGTTGTCAAGCTGAGATTTGACAATAGTGCTCGATGCTTCAATCATTCCTCCAAGTTCATGCGAGATCTTTTCGCGCAGCATTTGTTGTTTTTCCTCAACAATGTCGCCCGACAGTTTGTCCTCCAAACGAGGGAGGCCACTTCGCTCTACCAATGCCGGGTCATGACGCACTTTGCCGACCAGGCCCTTCTGAGCCGAAACCGGAAAAACATCTTCCAAGGGGATGTCTAGCAGCTGGGCGGATTCAGTCACCTGCTTGCCGATATCTCGCTCAATCTCGGACTCTTCCAAGAGCTCGTCCCAGAGCGTGTCGATCTTGTTCAACGCCGCGATACGGGATTTGTTGGCGCGGTGGAGCTTGGAGCACACATGGTTTTTCCAGACGTCAAGATCTGACTTGGTAACACCGGTGTCGGCACCCAAGACCAACAATACCGCGTGAGCCTTGGGTATCATGTTGAGTGTCAATTCGGGTTCGGATCCCAGCGCGTTCAGTCCTGGCGTATCGAGGATGACCAGACCGCGTTTCAGCAGCGGATGCGGATAGTTGATAATGGCGTGTCTCCACACCGGAACATCTACTGTGTCTGTAGGTATGTTGTCGTTGCCTGTCAGTTCTGGGGGAGGTTCGAACCCAAGACTCCTAGCCTCTTTTTCCGAGACCGATTTGGTGAGGATGATTTCTTGCATCGCATCGGCCATTTCCTCGGCGGAGTCAGTGTTAAGTGGAACCGTTGACCATTGGATCGGTGATCTTTTGTATTCCGCGATGGTCATCGAAGATTTCCGGGTCTCAATGGGCAGCAGACGGATGCAGGGATCCATGCGGCTATCCCATAGTATCTCGGCGGGACACATCGTCGTCCGCCCCGGGGTCGACGGAAGTAGGCGTCTGTTGTAGTCAGCAAAGAATATTGCATTAATCAATTCTGTCTTGCCGCGAGAGAACTCACCGACGAGCGCGATGGTAAGCTTTCCTTCTCGAAGTTCCCCCAGCAGCTCGTACACTCTGAGCTCATTTTCGGAGTCGACAGATTCCTGCAGGCCGAGCCACTGCACATAGCTCTCAATGGCGACAACAAGGTTGTCGCGCCAGTCACTGAAGTCTCCGAGTCTGCGGCTGAACCGATCGACAACGGGCGCTAGTTTCTGCTTCCTGTCTAGCTCGAGAATATCTGCTGCTCTTTTTGCCACGGATATATTTTTCCAGGACCTCTAGGTGGAGCGCCTGATGCCTTACCTGAGATCACACTAGAAAGTTGCTATCAATAACCCCCCGCCATGCCTAGTCACGGGGCGTTAAGCCTAAGTGTAGACGATTCGTCGAGACTTGTAGGGCGACCGGCAATTATCTGGAAGATTTCACCCGGAGACCCTTAGGCTTGGCGCGCGTGCGCCCCGAGAGCCGCAGCGATTAACCCGGTAACTCGCTGATTTGCGCTGTCGCGGATGAGGCGGGGGTGGAGTCTCGCATTAAGGCACTCGCGCTAGATGCCACAGAACTCGTCCTTGCCGTTGGTCTGCACTTTGATGCGTCCGATCTCCAGTGCAACGCAATCTCCTATCCTTTGGAGTCAACTTGCGGCGAGCGCGTTGCCGATATCGATCATCGGGACGACAAGCAATAGTCGTACCAGCCCCAACGCTAGGAATACCACGATAGGTGAGAGATCCAAACCGCCGATGGCTGGAATGATGCGTCTCGCCGGGGCCATAACTGGTTCAGTCAGGCTGGTGAGCAATCCGGCAATGGGATTGGCTCTGTAGGGGCTCACCCAGCTTAAGATGATTCGTATGATTATCGCCACCATCACCACATTCACGGTGAGCTCCAGTAATTGTGCCACCCCCAAAGTGAGCGCACCCGCGAAACTGGGCAGGCGCCCATGCACAATGCCCAATAAGTAAAGCTTAGCTACGCTCAGGATTAATAACAGCGCTATCGAGGCCAGATCGATACCCCACATGCCAGGAATGACACGACGTAACGCCAGTAGGGGTGGGTTGGTGACTTTGACTAAGAACTGTGAGATGGGGTTATAGAAGTCCGCCCGAGTGAGCTGAAACAGAAAGCGTAGCAACACGCACAGTATGTATAACCCTAAGACGAAGTCGATTACAAAACTTCCCGCGTCCCCAACGTATCCTCCCCGCATCAGTCGTCTCCTAACATATCTGCAAGTTCTGCGGCGCGCTCGGTGGCGGCAACAAGTGCGGCGGCCAAGGTGTCACTGACATTGGCGTTGGTCATCACAGCAAGTGCTCGTTCTGTTGTGCCTCCCGGCGAAGTCACCCGACGGCGCAACTGGGCTAGTTCTTCACCACTCTCTAATGCCATTTTGGCGGTGCCCAGGCAGGTTTCCAGGGTCAAAAGGTGGGCGGTATCGCGGTCCAGCCCGTGATCCATCGCAGCTTGTTCCAGTGCCTCCATAATGTACAAAAAATAGGCGGGACCGCTGCCAGACAAAGCGGTGACCGCATCAAGATGGTCTTCCCGTGACACCCAAACCGCTATGCCGACGGCCCGCAGGATTGACTCCGCAATACTGCGCTGCTCAGGACTTACGATTTGATTGGCAAACAACGCAGAAGCGCCAGAACCGACCAGCGCCGGTGTGTTTGGCATCGCCCTCACCACAGGCAGACCTCCGCCTAACCAGCGATCTATGTCTCTCAAGCGTATGCCAGCCACAATGGAGAGAATCAGTGGGCGGGTAGTCTGCACTACGTTGACCAGGGGTTGGAGGGCGGTCTTCAATATTTGTGGCTTGACCGCTAACACGACAATTTTTGCTTGGCTCACCACCATTTGATTGTCATTTTCGGTGGCTATTCGGAGCTGTTGTTGCAGTAGCTTACGCTGGCTTTCATCCGGGTCAGCTACTCGTATCATCTCTCGTGGCCAGCTCGTCGCAACCAAGCCGCCGATGAGACTACGGGCCATATTGCCGCCGCCAATAAATCCAATGGGGAGGGTGTCCATGTGTGTTAGCGCTTGATGGCTTCAAAGCGGGCGGAAATCACCCCCGTATTCTAACCTGAACAGGACACTGTCATGGACATGCGCTTAAGAAGGATTTCACTACAGCGCAGGCCGGGGTCCGAAAAGGGCCGTGCCGGGGCGAACAATGGTTGCGCCTTCCGCAATAGCGGCTTCGATGTCCGCCGACATCCCCATGGACAATGTGTCTAGTGACAACCCCTCATCGATGAGTTGTTGTTGTGCTGCGTGCAGCTCTTTTAACACCGTTCTTTGCTGCTCCAGGCCTTCGATGGGAGGTGGGATAGTCATGAGTCCCCGCAAACGCGTATTTGGCAGCTCAGCAATCTGTATTGCTAGTTGTAGCAGCTGATCGAAGTCTAGGGGTACGCCTGCCTTGGAAATCTCGCTTGCGAGATTCACCTGGATACACAGGTTCAACGGCGGCGAGGTCGGATTGCGATGTTGTGCCAGGCGCTCAGCGATCTTCAGTCTGTCTACTCCATGTACCCAGTCGAAATGAGTGGCGATCTGTCGGGTCTTGTTGCTCTGAATTTGGCCGATAAAGTGCCATTCCAGGTCCAAATCGGCAAGCTTGGTCATCTTGCTAAGCGCTTCCTGGAGGTAGTTTTCTCCAAAAGCTGTCTGCCCCAATCCCGCGAGCGAACGCAGCGCCGTCACCGGCTGGAGCTTACTCGCGCCTACTATTCGAACGCTCCCCGGTGTTCGGCCATAGCGCGATTCCGCCGCACGGATGCGTTGGCGCAGCGCTGTATAACGCTGTTTTAACAATTTCAAACTTGTGTGCCGGTTTAGCCCAGTTATACTAAAGATTACAAATTATACGAACGGCCTTGTAATCTCTATACAAACCAACGAAATCGTATGGATATCTCAGAACTTCTGGCGTTTACCTTCAAGAAGAACGCTTCGGACCTGCATCTGTCTTCAGGGCTGCCGCCACTGATCCGCGTTGACGGCACCATTAAGCGCATTAATGTTGATCCGTTGGACGACCGCACGGTCCATAACATGATCTATGACATCATGAACGACAAGCAGCAGAAGGACTTCGAGGAGTTCCTCGAGACCGACTTCTCCTTCGAGCTGCCTAATGTGGCGCGGTTTAGGGTCAACGCCTTCAATCAGTTACGCGGGCCGTCAGCGGTTTTTCGTACCATTCCTAATACGGTCCTGAGCCTGGAGCAGCTTAACTGTCCAGCCATCTTCGCCGAGATCTCCCTGAAACCTCGAGGGTTGGTGTTGGTCACCGGGCCCACGGGATCCGGCAAGTCCACCACACTGGCGGCAATGGTCAATCACGTCAACGAGAATGTTTATTCCCATGTGCTGACCATTGAGGACCCTATCGAGTTCACCCACACGAGTAAGAACTGTTTGATCAATCAGCGTGAGCTCGGTGAGCATACACTTGGGTTTTCTGAGGCACTACGCTCGGCTCTGCGAGAGGATCCAGATGTAATCCTGGTCGGTGAGATGCGCGACCTAGAGACTATTCGACTGGCAATGACCGCTGCCGAAACCGGCCACCTAGTGTTTGCAACCCTGCATACGACTTCAGCGGCTAAGACAGTGGATAGGATCATAGACGTTTTCCCCGCCGCCGAGAAAGATATGATCCGTGCGATGTTATCGGAGTCGTTACAGGCGGTCATCTCACAGACCCTATTGAAAAGACCTAACGGAGGACGGGTTGCCGCGTGGGAGATCATGATTGCCACTTCTGCCATCCGCAACCTGATACGAGAGAACAAAGTCCCTCAAATGTATTCTGTGATTCAGACCGGACAGGCAACGGGTATGGAGACCATGGACCAATGCTTGCTTAAGTTGGTGCGCAACCGGGTCGTACACATCGATGAGGCCCGTATACGTGCAGTGGACAAGGACAAGTTTCAGAGCTCATTAGCACCGGCGGCAGCGGGGAATAGATGACATGGTATTTACCGATTTCCTCAAATTGATGGCACACAAAAACGCCTCTGACCTTTTCATTACGGCCGGAGTCCCACCGAGTCTGAAAGTGGATGGCAAGATTCAACCGATAACCCGTCAGGCGCTGTCGCCCACTGAATCGCGTGAGCTCGCTTTTGCGATCATGAATGAGGAACAGCGGCGCGAGTTTGAAGCTACTAACGAATGTAATTTCGCGATCCACCCCGAGAAGATTGGGCGATTCCGAGTCAATGTATTTGTGCAGCAATCGCGAGTGGGAATGGTGCTGCGTACCATTCAAACCTATATCCCTAAATTTGAGGAATTACGGGTTCCAAAGATCCTCACCGATATTGCCATGACCAAACGGGGTTTGGTGATATTTGTCGGTGGCACGGGTACCGGTAAGAGCACGACCATGGCGGCAATGGTCGGTTATCGTAATGAGCACAGCTACGGTCATATTGTCACCATCGAGGACCCGATCGAGTATGTACACCAGCATAAGAACTGTGTCATTACCCAGCGCGAAGTGGGGATAGACACAGAAAGCTTCACCATTGCCTTGACTAACGCCATGCGGCAGGCGCCGGACGTGATTCAGATCGGCGAGATTCGAACCGCCGAGACCATGGATAACGCCGTGGTCTTCGCCGAGACCGGACATCTTTGTATTGCGACCTTACACGCCAACAACACGTATCAAGCGCTGGATCGGGTTATCAACTTTTTCCCGGAAGAGCGTCGCACACAGCTGTTAATGGATCTGTCGCTTAACTTGAGGGCGATCATTTCCCAACGCCTGCTGCCCATCAAAGGGACCAAGGGGCGTGTCCCCGCGGTGGAAGTTATGATCAATTCTCCGCTTATTGCCGACCTGGTCTTAAAGGGTAGTGTTCACGAGATCAAGGAAATTGTGGCCAAGTCCAGAGAAGCCGGGATGCAGACTTTCGACCAGTCACTTTTCGATCTTTACGAGGCTGACTTGATCACTTATGAGGATGCCCTGCGCAACGCGGACTCGATCAACGATTTGAGACTGAAGATTAAACTCGAGAGCAAGGAATCGAAGGATCAGGAGCTCGGAGATTCGTTGCGCAACGTGACATTCTGATGAGCGCGTAGTTAAGGCCGCTCGGTCCACGTCTATTTTTTGTGGACACAGCTGCCCCGGTTTTTGATAGGATGGTCGGCCTGTCGGTCACTAACGCCAACCTCTAGAGTACTTTGTTTATCCATCCGGAGTTTGATCCCGTGGCACTGCCCCTCGGACCGGTGCAAGTCCACTGGTATGGGATCATGTATCTGTTAGGGTTCATGGGTGGCGCGGCGCTGGGCGTATATCGAGCCGGAAGACCAGGTTCTGGCTGGCACAAGAAGGAGATATCGGATCTGCTGTTTTATGCTGCCCTAGGTGTAATTTTGGGCGGTCGCCTGGGATATGTGGTGTTTTACAATCTGTCGCATTACCTCACGCATCCTATCGAGATACTCTACGTTTGGACCGGCGGTATGTCGTTTCACGGTGGGCTGCTCGGAGTCATATGTGCGATGTGGTTATACGCGCGCAAGACCGAGCGAGGCTTCTGGGCAGTGACCGATTTTATTGCACCGCTGGTCGCACTGGGGCTTGGTGCGGGACGGGTTGGAAATTTCATCAATCAGGAGTTGTGGGGACGGGTTACCGATGTCCCTTGGGCGGTAGTATTCCCCGCTGCAGGACTTGAACCACGACATCCCTCGCAGCTCTATGAGGCATTGTTGGAAGGTGTGGTACTGTTCACGATATTGTGGATTTATTCGGCGAAACCACGTGCTGTTGGCGCAGTGTCTGGAATGTTCTTGGTGTGCTATGGTGTATTTCGCTTCTTTGTGGAATTTTTTCGAGTACCCGATAGCCATATTGGGTATCTGGCCTTTGGTTGGTTAACGGTGGGACAGGTGCTGACGTTGCCTATGATACTGTTGGGCGTATGGCTAATCATGCGTCGTCAAACTCACCAGGCCGTCCGAGCATAGTGCGCGAAGGTCGCGGCCTTGCTTGACTTTTGCGGATCAAGAGATATGTTGAAGGTGAGGATTAATGCTAGCTAGCCACGGTTTATAGCATCACGGTTTACAGAATATAGAATCATGAATATCAAAGCGTTATTGCAAACGGCAAGCACGGTCGTGTTCAGCTTTGGTCTACTCGTTGCCGGTAATGTGTCAGCCATCACTAAGTGCCAAGACGCGGAAGGCAAGTGGCACTATGGCGACTACGCGGATGAGGAATGCGCTGCCTCGGGGCTGCATACTGAAATCGATGAGAACAGCGGGTTGAAGCTAGGGGAGGAAGGTCCCCCGCCCACAGCCGAGGAGACCAAGGCGGAGGAAGATGCCAGGGCTGCCCAAGAGGCGGCGGAGCGCGCGGCGGCTGAACAGAAGGCGCGCGAAGACAAGCTACTGAGTATCTATGAGAGTGAGCAAAGTATCATTACCGCTCGCGACACACGACTGGAGTCGGTGGATAACATGATCTCCATCAACAATGATCTGCGACAAGGATTGGTGGAACAGTTGGCGAAATTAGAGGAGTTGCGCCAATCCACCTCGGAGCGTGACGCTGCCAACGAGCTCGATCAAAATATCGCCAAAACACACGCGCAAATCGCGGAATATGATGCTGCGAACAAGGCGAAATTGGCAGAACGTGAGGAGATCGAGCGCAAATACAATCTGGATTTAGCGAACTACCGAAAGATCATCCACGGCGGGACGGGCCAAGAGGACGGCTAGTCAATCGATCGTTAGGGCCTGTGCGTGCCCGGCTTTTTTCGCAGACCACACTCCCGAACTGAGTATGGACATGCCTTAGGCATGTCAGTTGTTATAAAGTAGAGCATCCTTGTTCCCTCTGGGGGCCGCTGTGCCGGATGCCGTGACCATCGCGATCATATCTGATACCCACGGATATTTAGACCACCGCATCGCGGAGGTTATCTCTAACTGCGACCTCGCGATTCATGCCGGAGACATCGGCAACAATGCGGTGTTGCAGCAAATGACACCGCGAAGTGGGCGGGTGTTCTATGTCCAAGGCAACAACGATACCCCTGCCAGGTGGCCTGAGGCGGAACACCCGGTGTTGGCCGCCCTGTGTGAGCAGCAAACGCTTCAACTTCCAGGAGGGGCAATAGCGGTTGAGCACGGTCATCGTGTCTGGGATACCCACCGTTATCACCAGCGTCTTCGCAAGCGCCATCCCCATGCGCGGGCTATTGTGTATGGACATACCCATCGTCGCGTCTGTGATACGCAGGAAGTCCCATGGGTGATCAATCCAGGGGCGGCCGGCCGTAATCGAACTTTTGGGGGGCCCTCTTGCCTAGTTTTGACAGTCGCGGGTGATAAGTGGCGGGTGCGGAAGTGCTGTTTCGACCCAATGCCTAGGGGATCTAAACGACGCACGCGGAATGGGGCAATGTTGAAAAACGCAGCACTTACGGGTTGAGCGGGTTGCGCTCTAACAGAGCTTGGTTCCTCGAACTGGAAGCGGAGTACAGCGTCTCCCATCTACAGTTTTTGGAACGTTCTAGCAACAGGGAACTGGAGCGTATACTTCGAGCCAAGAAAAATACCACGGCCGGCAACAAGGGAAAGATTCGTTGTCTAGCATGCGGTCATATACTCACTAACGAACAAGAACGGCAAAGCGTTGATGGCGCACATATTCATACGTTTTCCAATCCACACGGCATTGTCTATATCATTGCGTGTTATGGCGATGTGCCAGGGTGCACTTACATCGGTTCAGAGACTGAGCACTGGACCTGGTTCGAGGGATATGTCTGGCAGATCGCGTTATGTGCGGGCTGTCGGATTCATATCGGATGGGCCTTCAGGCAAAGTGACGATCGCTTCCATGGGTTGGTCCGTAATCGGCTCTGTTTTGATCATTAGTACCCGAGTATCTTAGATCGATGACTGACGTTGAGGTTAGTCATAGCTCGGTCGCCACAAGCGCAACGGCGGCAAACAGCCTCTATCTTATCGATGCCAGCATATATATATTTCGTGCGTACTTTACCGTGTCAGACACGGTCACGGACAATCTCGGAGAACCGTTTAATGCGGTATACGGTTATGGCCATTTTCTCTGCGATGTGCTTGAGCAAACCTCCGCCGAGTATGTGGGTGTTGCCTTTGACGAGAGTTTGACGACTTCTTTTCGAAATGACTTGTATCCGGCTTACAAAGCTAACCGGGAGCTGCCACCGGCAGAACTCGTCACACAATTCGAGCAATGTAAGGCGCTCACTGAGGCGGTGGGGTTAAGTGTTTTCAGTAGCCAACGTTACGAGGCCGACGACCTCATTGGGACCATCGCCCATCGCATGCGCAATGCTATGCAAATGATCATCGTTTCGGCCGATAAAGATCTAACCCAGATACTCGATCTCGACGATTTGCTATGGGACTTCAGTCGCAATCGGCGATTTCGGGTTACCGATGTGGCGTCGCGCTTTGGGGTAACTCCTGGACAGATACCCGATTACTTGGCGCTGGCGGGAGACCCGGTAGACAACATCCCTGGTGTTGCAGGTATCGGACCCAAGACAGCGGCTAGATTGCTGGCTAGTTTCGGTGATCTAGATGGCATTTACCGCAACATAGACGCGGTGGCAGAGCTTGGGTTTCGCGGGGCACGGCGTGCCAGTTGCAAACTGCGAGAAGGTAGAGAGAGGGTGTACCTTTGGAGGCGTCTTGCCACGGTGGCAGTCGACGCACCAATACAGGTCAGCATGCAGAGACTTAGACGGCGTCCGGTTGAGTCATCGAAAGTGGATTCCCTGCTGAATTTAGTCCGACCGGGACGTTTGCACGGCCGCATTATGCGAATGTCGGAGAATGACTCCAAACAGGTCTGATTGGCGATTGTGTGATCACCGATCCCAATCACATCCTAGAAGCATCCTTCTCGCAGGGATCTTGTTTCGTCGAGGGCTATACATGCCTGTTCGGTAGAGGTATATAATCTTCGCAATATGCAGCAGGCTTGCGCCGCATAATGTATACCTCTTATTTCGGTCTTTCCGAAATTCCGTTCTCAATCACCCCAGACCCCCGCTACCTGTACTTAAGCAGGCGCTATCGTGAGGCCATGGCGCACTTGCTGTTCGGTATACAGGAAGGTGGTGGATTTGTTCAGTTAACCGGGGAAGTAGGCACAGGTAAGACGACTTTGTGCCGTTGCGTTCTGGAGCAGTTACCTGAAAACATAGACGTCGCTCTCATACTCAACCCTAAAGTTGACGAGATTGAACTTCTGGCCGCAATTTGTGACGAGCTAAACATTAACTATCTGCCGCACGGAAGTACCAAGCACCTCCTGGATCGACTAAATGCACACCTGCTTGAGGTGCATGCTCAGGGTCGCAAGACTATATTGATCGTCGACGAGGCCCAGAATCTTTCTACAGAGGTGTTGGAGCAAATTCGTCTGCTAACAAATCTGGAAACCCCAAAGCAAAAACTGCTGCGAATCATCCTTGTCGGTCAGCCTGAGTTGGTCAACACCTTGGCTCGTCCTGGCCTACGTCAGCTCGCTCAAAGAATCACTGCCCGTTATCATCTTAGTCCGTTGGCGATTACAGAAACCGCCCAATACGTTAAGCATAGACTGGCGGTAGCTGGCTGCTCGCGGGCACTTTTTCAGGATGTCGCACTTCGCAGGGTGCATAAGTTATCAGGGGGAGTGCCTCGGCTAATAAATGCGATCTGTGACCGTGCGTTGCTCGGCGCATACTCGAAAAACAAGGTGACGGTGAATGCAGCGATTGTTAAGGAAGCAGCGGCCGAAGTTCTCGGAACACAGGCAAAGAAGTTCACGATCCCCACGGCAGTTTGGGCGACGGCGCTATTGGTGGTGGTTGTCGCGCCGTTGCTGTGGAAGTTTAGTCCAATTTTCATCAGGTTTATTGATCCCCCGACAAAGGTAGTGGCCGAGGCCAAAGATTCGGCGGAAGTCGCATTGGCACCGACCGAGACTAGGGACGTACTTGAAACGCCGCGCGAAGAAATACCACCAATCGATTCCAGCAGTCAGTTAGCGATAGTCACGATCCAACCTGAGGCTCAGCAGGAACCACCATCGCTAGCCGAGTTGCTTGCTGATCCGGATATCGTTACCGATCGGTTTGCTGCAGTCAGACGACTGCTGGAACTATGGGGATTGTCGCTACACCTCGAACAAGTGAAAACGGTGTGCCAGAATAGCACAACGGTAGGGCTCGGTTGCTTGGAGGAGAAAGGAACATGGAATAATCTGCGCCGTTACAATCGGGCAGCGATTTTGACCCTGCGGGATATGACGGGTAGCCCCCACTACACCGTCCTGACGGCCATAGACGGCGAGCAGGCATCTCTAGATTTTGACGGCAAGGTTGTTTCCTTTCCAGTGGCGGCCATCGATCGCTATTGGTATGGAGATTACATGATGCTGTGGCGACCGCCGCCACTCACTAAGCAAACCGTATCGAGTCGATCGTCGGGTGAAGATGTCGTTTGGTTGCGACAGGCAATGGCTTTGTTGACCGCTAATGACGGCTCCGCGCCAATTGCAGATGTCGAGAGTCCGGTGTTCGATGATGAATTGCACCAGCGTATACTAGAATTTCAACGCAGCCAAGCGTTGGAGGCCGATGGCATTGTGGGCATAGAGACACTGATTCAACTCAATGCCGCGCTCAATCCTGACGGTATACCTCGGTTGATTAACTAAGTTCGGGTGCTCATTACCTCATGTCTTATATTCTGGACGCACTAAGAAAGTCGGAGCAG
>JAOTYS010000509.1 GCA_029861795.1 Gammaproteobacteria bacterium
CATCTGTTCTGCAGGAAAATATCCGTTCCATTTTTCTATTGTTTGGAGGTAGTTCTCGCTTGCGACCCTACTCGCAATAAATTCTATTACTTCCAGCTCATTATCCAGATTCGGATTCCCGAATATAGCAGCCTCCATTCGTAGGGAAGACCATGTTCTATAAATTGGGTTACGCAGCATAAGGATAATCTTTGCACGTGGCATTAGTTCGTGAATACGCGCGATCGTGGCCGAAGACACATTGTCGTATCCAGGAGATATATCTCCAATTACTTGATATCCACGATATGGGAATAGGCTGGAATACCAATTATCATCTCTCTTGCCCGAAAAGTACCTGCAGTACCAAATGATATGGCGCCAAGAGAGAGATAGATGCCCTTCATCTAATCTTTTTCTAATGCGATAGCGCCAGTACTGGAATCCTCTGCGCTTAAATTCAAATCTATTATGATCTTTTTCGCTAAATTCTTTTTCTTTACTATCGAAATAATGAATTTCTTTAATGGGCGGCAACCAAATCTGAGGATGCTCACGTAGATTCGCATATAGCCATGTAGTACCAGCCTTCGTTGTCCCGATGCCTAAGAAGGTTGGATACATCGTAGAGATGGTTCAAATTCTGTTTTCAAGTGGCTACGAGTCTTCAGTTGTGCTGAGATGGATTCAGTCACACCACAGACATAAGATTGATCTGCCCCTTACTGCAATTCCTTGAGTCTACTTGTGGGCCCGGTAGGAATCGAACCGGCGTTGTCAAGTTATTGGAGTGGGGACAACCGATTTCACGATTAAGGCTACTCGTTGTGTTTAGTGGGCGAACGCCACCTGCTGCCACGCACCAAAAGCCTTGGCGCGGAACGCCTGATAATGGCAAGCACGTAGTAAGTGACGACCCAACCGAAACAGATTGTTTACCGCACCGTGTGTAGATAGGAATCGTTGTGCTTGTTTGAGTGATTTGAATCGCCGCATCTGTCGTTCTTGCTCACGGGTGTGTTGATGCGCCTCCGCACGATGATTTGCGTATCGATCCTGACAGTGAGGCACGGACGGAATCACTTCCCTTTTCGCAGCACCGTAACTACGTAGCTTATCCGTGGTTATACGGTTCGGGGTTTCGCCTTGGTGTTTGAGCATCTTGCGAAAGAATCGCGTCGCCGCTTTCTTATCCTTACGCTTCTGTACTAACACGTCAATCAGATCACCATCTTGATCAACCGCGCGCCATAGGTACATTCCTGTTCCCTGTATCGTAACGGTCGATGTTTCGTCCAAATACCAAGAATCGCCAAATCGGTGAGACTTCTTACGTAACTGTCGGGCGTAGCTTGGACCAAATCGGATACACCACAATCGAATGGCTTCGTACGACACGATCACTCCCCGTTCGGCCAACAGATCCTCGATGTCACGAAAACTAAGTGTAAATCGGTGATACAGCCATACGGCATAGCCAATGATTTCAGGTGGGTAACGAGAGCCGCGGTAGTCAGTATTCTTTTTCATCATTCTATTGTCCGCGATGCCGTCTCAACTTGACAGTGCCGCGCCAGGCAAGCTCGTTGGCAGAAATTATCGGAGGCGGAGGCTTGATCGTCACCACAAGAGGTAATGAACCGGCTCTGGGTTCATGCCTGGAACTGGGCACTATACGAAACACTATCATCGGCGAATTTAAGAAGATGGCCACCGATGCCAACCTCTCGCTCGATGTGGCCCGTGCCAGCGCGCAACCCAAGGGCTTGAGACGCCTATGCAAAACGCTGGTGATTTTGTTCCGATCATGCAGGAGGCCATCAGGAAGATCAGGGAATAGACGTACGAGTCAATACCGCAACCGATGGTAACCCAGGAACTGATGTCTTAAAGCGGAAACCACCCAGTTCCTTAACTTCTTTGTTAGACTCCGTTCTAAAGCCATTGGGCTTGGGGGCTGTGTGATTGAATCGCAAATACATGAAGGCGATTGTCTATGTGGCGCGGTCCGGTTTCGAATCACTCGGCCGCAGCTTCCTTCTCGTGACGCTCATGCTTCCTGACAAGCAGTGTTGCACAACGGTCGGCCGGGGAAGCGGAAGTTCCGAATCGACCAGGTGGTTCGCAGCAAGGTATTCTCGAAGCAACCGCGCATGACACCAATTAATATAAGTAATCAATGCAGACCAGGGGTGATCTAAACTAAGTACTACCGACCTGGCAGATCAGCTCAAACGCTTACGTGAGCTGCTGATCAAACACAACGATTACCCAGTTTGACTACACCATCAGCGGAAGGAGGCTGCTCCATGTGTGGTGCGGATCGCGTCCACCTCAAACACAACAAGTGTGATGTATTTATGAAGAATCTTTATGTCGCAATCGCCCTTTCCATGCGATGTGAGAGCAAGCGTGCCGGAGGACCTCGAAACCATGGGCAAGGTCACTCGATTTGAGTATCAATGCTGTGCTGAGTATGTCCGGCGTTTTGGAAAAATGCCGGAATTCAACGATAAGTAAAACGCGCCGAAATACAGTAAAACAAATCGGTAGTAACGCCACAACAAGGTAAGAGAGGACACCAAACAAAATGCTCGGAGAAAAATTCGACGAAGCCCTAAAGCTGGCGAGCGATCTACACCGCGAACAAACCAGAAAAGAAACCCCTATTCCCTATATGGCACACCTCATGGCTGTAAGCGGCATTGTGCTTGAAGCCAATGCCTACCATCAGTTTGACGATATTGAAGATATTGCAATTGGCGCATTGCTTCATGACGCAATCGAAGACCAGGGTCACAAAATCAATCTAGAAGAAATCAGAGAGAAGTTCGGCGATAAGGTCCACGACATAGTCCAGGATTGCTCTGATGCCATTATTGAAGAAGAGAACCAGAAGAAAGCACCCTGGCGTGAGCGTAAAGAAGCTTACATCGCCAAGATAAAAAATAAGCCACATGAAACCTTGATCGTTTCTTGTGCTGACAAGTTGCACAATGCCCGGTCAATCATGTTTGACTATGAAAGAATTGGTGATGCGATCTGGGATCGTTTCACAGTCGCCAAAGAAGAGACGCTTTGGTATTACGAGAGCCTCTGCGAATCCTTCACGCAAGCTTGGCCAGAAAACCCATTACTGCCTGATTTCAAAGCTGTCGTACAGCGCATGCGCAAAGCGGTAGAAAGTGTTTAAAATTGACGAGTGTGTATCGTTGCTCGGCGTGGCGATTATTGTTGCAGCAGCGAAGAAATCTTGGAGCCAACGGTGTCGGCGGGTCACCTCATAGAGATTTGCCTACCCCTGGGGGTTGGCGGGCCGTTGTGTCTGCATTTTCCTTAGCTACTGTTCATTCCTACCAAATCAGGGTTAGGATCAGCCGAATCGTTCGTTGCATTACGTGTTATGCCTACACGCAATCACCAATACGGAGGGAAAGGTTATGAGCGAACAAACTCTTTACGAACGGCTCGGTGGCTATGATGCCATTTCGGCAGTTGCAAACGATCTACTACCTCGTTTGCAG
>JAOTYS010000086.1 GCA_029861795.1 Gammaproteobacteria bacterium
CCCAAACCGTTAGACGGCAGAAGTCTATGAAGGAAAAGGAGCGTATCGAAAAAGCAACTGCCGAGGGTTTCCTGCAGCTCTTTAACGGCCATTACAACACGACGTTTGATATCGTCAAGTTAACCGACGCGCCGGACGTGCGGTGTCAGGATGCTAATGGCGATACTCTCAATCTCGAAATCACGCTTACCCAGGATCAAGATCAAGACATACAGGCTTTGCTAGGGAGATCGAATCATAAAAGCATACAGGCACTTGAGGAACACAATAAGCTCGTTGCTGAAGGGAAGGAGAAACCAATATTTAGTAGTCTTTTCGGCAATGTTTGTGAAAATGCTGCTGCGAAAATCAATGAAAAGGTGCTAAAGCGTTATGGACCAAATACTGCGCTAGTAGTTCGTGATAGTTCTGGGTGCGACTGGGAGTGGGATGAAATAACTGATCAACTTAAGGGTATGTCAAAGCTAGAAAAGAACCCCTTTGATAAAGGTATTTGGGTTCTGAATTTCTCGAGCTCAAAGCTATACCAAATTGTATGAACTTCCGTCTAACAATACCCAGCCGACCGGCTTCGCCGGCGGCTGGCTTCACCCGTTATGTTCTTATTACATAATCCAGGACAACGCTAAGAAACACGAAATTGAAGATGATTGGAAAGGTGTTCGGTCATTTCAATCAAGAATTCAAGCTCATCTAAATATATCTGGAGGTATAGATTCAGTTGGTGCAACTCATCAATTAAGAAATATATCTCACAACTTGGTGTTGCTTTTTGCCTTCTCTGTTTTAGAAACAACACTAAAACAACTAGGAGACGAAAAGGTATTTAGGGGAAAAACCAATGGACTAAAAGCGCTAATGTATTCTAGCAAGACAAATATTCCATGGCAGGATTTTGACTTAATAGACAAAGCGCGAGAAGAGAGAAATAAAGTAGCACATGATCAAGAAATATTGGAACGTGGTGAATGTTGGAGGTTTATTGATGGCATTGAAAATGAATTGCTGTCATGGAAAGTCATCTCAAATAAAATTCCGTTCAACCATTGAAAACATAACAAGGCCAGTTAAACCGACGCCAAAAAGCGGCGCGGTTTATGGCAAACGTTATGCGACTTAGTTTGTCCGCACCTTACCCAGTCGATATGCCATGCCACTAGCGATGAGTCAGTCCGAATGTGAGACGTTGCTGTCGGAGCCACACATCGGTGTCATCAGTGTAGAGCGACAGAATCGTGCCCCGATGTGCGTTCCGATGTGGTACACCTACGCTCCGGGTGGAGACGTTTGCATCTGGACTGGGAGAACCTCCGCCAAAATGCGACTCATGGAGCGATATGGGCGCTTCAGTCTCTGTGTTCAAACTGGGCAACCGCCTTACAAGTTCGTCTCAGTAGAGGGGCGGGTATCGAGCGCGAATGTCATCGACTACGAGCGGCATTTGCGCCCCTTAGTGTATCGCTACCTCGGCGAGCGCGATGGGAAGAAATACCTGGTCGAGTATGGCGGGCCAAGCGCGGTCGCGAACGATCTGTGGGTCCGTATGACGCCTGAGGCCTGGTATTCGGAGGATTACTCGAAGAGTTAGCTTGTCGCGTGAGTAATACCCAATTGAGGAAATCAATGGGGTCAGAGCCGATTGATTTGACCGCGCAATGATGCGGGGCGAATAAATGGGGTCAGAGCCCTTAAATACATTGTTTTCCAAGAATCAATGGCAAGAATCAATGGGGTCAGAGTCGATTGATCTCTCAAATCCATTAGTATCGTGATCCTTTCCGCGCGATGTTCGGAGGCTCAACAAATAGGGGACGTAGCACGATTTCTAAAGACAATAATGCAAAGAGGTGCGACCATGAAATTCGTGCCCATGTATTGACGACGAGCCACACTCTCCAAACGCACTACAGAACGTCTAGCTGGTATCCTGCTGGTGTCCAGCTTCTTCCTCTTCCTGGGTCACGTCGTAACGGATTCAACTCTTGGTCATGGGCGCGCCTCCGTCGTCTTCTTCCTCTTGTACGGTTTTCCGGTGAGTCTCGCTGGCTTGGCCTTGTACATGACGTTTCGCAAGCATGATCCGACTCTGGCCATGTTCGGCGGATTTGGGTTCGCGTCGCATGGGCTGTTCGTTGTTCTGACCGCCACCTTGCTCCTGGTGGGACTGCGGTTCCCTCAAGAGTTCGCGACTTTCGGGGCAGAGAGCGGCCCTGTGGCCGGAATCGCCAGCTCCCTTGAACTGACCATGGACAAGATTGGGAAGTCCGCGTTCGTATTCCTGGGCCTTGGCCTGCTGCCGGTGGGCGTGTTGATTCTAAGGACTGGGGCGGTAGCGCGTTGGATTGGATGGCTGGGTTCTGCCGCCGGCGTCCTGGAGTTCTTCGGTTTTTTGGCCGGGCTCGCGGGCATCCTCGTGGGCCGCGCCGCCGAAGTCGTGATCCCGATTGCCATGCTCCCGAGTTTCGCTTTCATGTTGATCCTTGGTTTCAGATTGATCTCTCGTGAGGTTGGGGGGAGAGACCGCGGAACGCTCCACGGAGCTGAACGTTTAGTAGCAATTAGGGGACGTAGCACGATTTCTAAAGACAATAATGCAAAGGTTTGCGCGACCATGAAACTCGTGCCCATGTAATGTCATGGCTTTACAGAACCGAGTGACGCCGTTCAGCGAGATAGTGGCTGTCGCCGCACGCGGCACGATGATGGGGAATCGAGGGATCATCCACGATGCGACTACCAAGCAGTTGCTTTCGAGACGATGGCAACACCAAGCTTGGATCTGTTGCGTGTTGGCGTTCAAGGGCTATCAACACCCGATCATGGGCGAAGGCCGCTACACGGAGCTGTTCTTTCTTGACGAAGTAACTGCTTTCGCGGCTGGACATCGCCCTTGCGCCTACTGCCGGCGCGCCGATTTTAACGCGTTCAAGCACGCCTGGGCCGCAGGACAAGGCATCGCTCCCACGGACGTGCGAGCGCCAATGATGGACAGACGCCTTCATCGTGAGCGCACCACACCGAACCGATTGCAGATTACGTGCACGGCTAAGCTCGATGAGCTCCCGGACGGCACGTTCGTGCGACTTGACGATCAACCCTGGCTAGTCCAGGGATCCTGCCTGTTGCGTTGGAGTTCTCGATGCTATGAGACAGCGCGGGAGCGATCATTGGGGACGACGGTCGAAGTGCTGACCCCACGATCAATAGTTGCGGCGTTCGCCCACGGCTACCGTGCACGAGTGCATGCCAGCGCAGCTCAACTGAGTTGACCGTAAATAGTAAATAGGGAACGTAGTACGATTTCTAAAGACAATAATGCAAAGATTTGCGCCACCATGAAACTCGTGCCGATGTATTGACGACAAATCATGTTCGCATGCAGGCGACGCCCGCGCCGGATCGTGAATCGCGCTGAAAACTGTACTACGTCCCCCATTAGCCTTCTGTTCACTCAGAAAGCTGTGATCTCGAACAGCTTTCCACCCTGAGGCGCATCATGGGATAGACCCGCGAGACGGGCGACGCGCCACATGGTCGCCTGGATGGCGGTTATCACGGGTTTGCCGATGGCGTCTTCCAGCGGTTCGATGGCATCGAGAGTACGAACTGCGGTGCAGGGAATAAAAACAGCGTCGATGTCGTCACCATCGATTGAGCGGCCGAGCTCAACGAGCTCGTTCGGGGTCATCTGACCGAGCTCTTCGCTGGTATTGCCGGCTTCCATGCTGGAATCCGCCTTATGCATCCGGGCAACCCGTACCCCCTGGGGCTCGAAGAAAAGCGGCATAGTGTCGTTGACTTCATCCACATAAACGGTGATTACGCCAAAGCTCGAGACGTTTAAGGCCCGACAGGCATGCACCACCGCGGTCGAGGTCGACACCGTGGCTACCTCGAGGAAGCTCTCGATACGGTTCGAGATGTCGAGATCGCCACCGGGTCCACGAATGAATGAGATAGAGGTGTCAACGTAGGCCGCGGCTACCGCCTTGACCGGTCGCAGCCGATCAGCCGCCACTTCCAGATCGGAGCTTTCAGCCAGCGACTTGGTATGGGCCGCAGCCGCGCCCGGTGTCGTCATTTGACCGTGCTCGGCGCCGGTGGTCCGGCTGACAAGGGGAATACCGTGGGGTGATAGCAGGCGCCAAAACTCGTCATCTACCTGACTATCTCCGGGGACCACTAAGGCAATTCGTGCCGCTTTGGCCCAGTCGATGTTTGCTTGATCACTCACGCTCGATCCTCCGCTCTTGCTGACGGATAGGAAGGATAAACCACATGCCTGGCGGGCGAAATGTGCTTACAGAGGCTTACATTTGGATCGGCTGTGACAACAAACTCGGCCAACACCTCGCAAACAAATTGGAGTCAGACCCCAGTTTTCTCGCGACGTCATTCCCGGGAACGACTGCAGGGACCTCGGTGGCCGCTTCGGGATAAAGGAAACCATATTGCGCTAATAATAGAGGTCAGGCTTCGCTCCATAATATCGCTCGCAATACCGTATTGATGCTACCGCGCAGGTCATAGAAGATATGGATATCCCAGGCTATCGACTACATCCCCTAAAGGGAAAGATGAAGGGACGTTGGTCAATTTGGGTCAGTGGAAACTGGCGCCTTACTTTTGAATTTGAAGATGGAAACGTACATATACTCGACTACGAGGATTACCACTAATGGCTATGCCTAATCCCCCACATCCCGGTGAATTTATTCGGGAAACGTTTATCGAGCCTTTCGATATCAGTATTCGTTCGCTTGCGGAGAGTTTAGGCGTGTCACCATCGACTTTGACCCGAATTATTAATATGCGAAGCGGAGTAAGTCCCGAGATGGCGCTGCGACTGTCAAGGCACTCGGTCGATCCCCAGAGAGCTGGCTAGCAATGCAGCACAACTATGATTTGTGGTACACAAAAAAGACGGCAGATCTGTCAGATGTACAGAAAGTACAATGAAGCTGCCTAACAAATCGTCTATGGACTCTCCCCGGTCAAAGATTGTGTCGCTATCTCGTGATTGATTTTATGACCTCCCTGTCAAAAATCGACTCGCCAACGCGACAACTGATTCCTTTCGCCCCGACCGTCCTGCGTCCGTCACGGAGCTGCTTGACACTACGGTACACGCAGCTCCATAACTACCACAATGACTCTACGGCAACTAAAGCCGCTGCTGCATCTTCTTCGTCACTCGCCGTCGCTCATATCTACGAATATGCAGACGGCGTTGCCTATCAGGGACTAACCGCCTTTGCTTCGCTCTCCATGGCGGTCAGCGGTGGAGATTACTGAAGTAGAAATTGGAGGAAAAATCGGGATCAGACCCTAGTTTTCTCACAGGAGTTTCGATTTGTCCTTGTGGCCAGACCATTTCGGCAACTCGTCTGCGATATCCATCACCCGCATGCTGTAGAAGATGTGACAGCTCGGCCTGAACGCTTCCGGCACCTGTGGCGGAGTGCCGAAATCGAAAAGCGTGGGAAAGGCCAGCCACATGTTTCGTCCTTCATCGGCAATTAGCGTACCGCACAATGCGCACGCCACCTTGCAGGGCAAGAGTCTTTCATCGCGGTTGAGAACGCTATTGTAGAAGCGCAAATGCTCAACCCCAGCTACGAATCTGACATCTTTCTTATGGAAAATTTCGGCCCACTGCATGGGCGCGCCGTGTAGTATCCGGCAATCGCTACAATGACAAATCTTGGCGTCGACCGGGTCGGCGCGGACTTCGTAGCGTACCGCACCGCAATGGCAGCGGGCCCGATACTTCGCGATGAAGCTTTCATCGTCAGGTGACGAATAAGCTGAACCAAAGTTCAACGAACACAATCCTTGGGCTAGTTCGACGGGCGTCGAGACGATCGGTTAATAGTGGAATAACCCGGCGAAAATTGCTACCTTCGATGCCGCAATACAACTTCGGCATGCTTTCGCCAGGAATTCTAATAAGGATAAAAAAATTGGGGTCAGGCCCCGCTTTTCTACTTAGTTCATAGAGTCAAAATAGATCCCTCGTAGAGCGTCAGGTGGAGACGAATGGAATTAAATGAAGCTGAAATTCAGGTTCTAGCCACCATCTATAGCGCAGAAACAGAAAAAAGCCCTGTGGATAAGGCTTCGCTCGAGGAAAGCGGTAAGCGTTATCTGAATTATCTCGAAGATTGGTCAGGCGCTTATTCCAGTCTTGTCGACAAGGGTTTAATTGTCGGAGCTGAGGAAGGTTATCACCTGACAGAGTCTGGTCGCCCCTTGGGTCTTCATTATCTTGAAGAACGACCAGATAACTACTGCTACTACTACCAGGAGTTCTATGATAAAGCTCACGCTAGTGAAGCCCATTCTCAATTCTGTGAAAACGCATTCGGACTAGACTTATGCCAGGAAGGACAAATGGACATGAATTCTGTTCACGACCTTCTCGACAGACTTAATCTGAAGACCGGGCAACGCGTTCTCGATCTGGGCTGCGGAGCCGGAGGAATATCTGAGTACATTTCCGATGAAACAGGTACCCGGGTAACGGGGCTCGATTTTTCGAGCACAGCCATTACTGTTGCCAAGACTCGAACTGAAAATAAACGCTCTCAATTAAATTTCATTGAGGCTGACCTTAACAAACTTGAGCTAGAACCGCATTCCTATGATGCGGCAATTTCGATCGACTCGATATATTGGGTTAATGACACCGTTGACGCTTTGCGGAGAATTGTAAAGACGCTAAAACCGGGCGGACAGCTGATCTTAACTATTGTTCATATACCGGATTTTTGTGACAGTCCAGAGGAACTTGAAATCGATAAAACCTTTGTTGCAACGGCATTAGACAAACTAAAACTCGACTACCAGTCTGTCGATAGGACCGAGTCGTTCCTCGATTTCTGGCCACGGGTAAAGCGTGTTATGAGCAGCATGAAGGAAGATTTCGAGCGAGAAGGTAATGGATTCATTTACGAAAACTGGATCAGAGAAGCTGAAACTGAATTTTTGCCCCCAGTCGAATCAGGTGATATGAGACGCTATCTGTACCATGTGCATATGTGAACGTTTAGCAATACTCAATAAGAAATTAGCAATGAAAATAGGGGACGTAGCACGATTTCTAAAGACAATAATGCAAAGATCTGCGACCATGAAACTCGTACCCATGTATTGACGACGAATCATGTTCGCATGCTGGTCAGGCCCCGCAAAGCCGGGACAACCGAAACGAAACGTGGCAGATCGTGAATCGCGCTGAAACTGTGCCTCGTCCCCCATTTACCCCTCGGCGAAAGGGAGCATGAGATGACGTACATCCTATACGGCTGCCGGCGATCAGGTTCGTTAATTGTGGAGCTGGCGCTAGCGGAGATCGGTGCCAGCTACGAGGTGCGGGACGTGGATTTGGAAGCCGAAGCACAGCGCGACGACTCGTACGCCGCCGTTAACCCGCAGCGCAAGATTCCGACCCTCATAACGCCCGCTAGCGAGACACTCACGGAGTCGGTGGCCATTCTTTTGACCCTAGATGAGCGCCACCCGAAGGCACGCCTGTTGCCACCGGCGGGGTCCGTCAAGCGGGCACAAGCGCTGCGAACGCTGCTCTTCGTAGCGACTGAGCTCTACCCCGTGGTGGAGATAAACGACTATCCAGAGCGCTTTTCGCCGATTCCGGACAGCGCCTCTGCGGTCCGTGAGGTGGCACGCGCAATCTGGCGTGAACGATGGCTGCTGGTCGAGCGTAGCATCGCAGGCGATCCGTTCCTGTTGCCATGGGGCTTCTGTATGAGCGACATCTATATTGCCGTTGTGAGCCGCTGGGCGCAGCAAGATGCGTGGCGTCCGACCCACGTTCCTAAGGTAGAGAGGCTCACTGCGGCGGTAGCGGCGAGACCTGCGGCGGCACCGGTCTGGAACCGGCATCGGGCCGAAGCAACACCCAACCGTTTTAGCTAATGATCAATAGGGTGAGAGTAAATCAATAGCAAATCAATAGGGTCAGAGTCGATTGATTAACGAGATCGTCCTGAGAACGTAAAGCAAATGGAGTTCAGACGATGACACTGCAGCGACTCCTGGGCATCGAGCTGCCGATCATTCAGGCACCAATGGCGGGTGTGCAAGGCAGCATTCTAGCGGTGGCAGTGTCCAATGCGGGCGGGCTGGGCTCACTGCCTTGTGCCATGCTCAGTCTCGACGCCATGCGCAATGAGCTGGCGGCGATCAAGGCACAAACAGGTAAGCCTTTCAACGTGAACTTCTTTTGCCACGCGCCGCCCGCGCCCAGTAGCGAGCGCGAGGCGGCCTGGCGAGCTATGCTTTCGCCGTATTACAAAGAGTATGGAATTGACGCAGATACCATTCCGGTGGGGCCGGGGCGTGCCCCCTTCAGCTCCGAAGCCGCTGACGTGCTAGAGGAGTTCAAGCCCCCGGTAGTGAGTTTTCATTTTGGGTTGCCATCGGCCGAATTGTTGGCACGCGTCAGAGCTTTGGGTGCGAAGATACTCTGTTCAGCAACGACCTTCGAAGAAGCTCGTTGGCTCGAAGCACAGGGCGTCGATGCCATCATTGCCCAAGGTCTTGAGGCGGGCGGACATCGAGGCGTCTTCTTGTCGGAAGACCTGAGTAATCAAGTTGGCACGTTTGCATTGTTGCCACAAATTGTGCGGGAAGTGAAACTCCCGGTCATTGCTGCTGGTGGCATCGCGGACGCCAAGGGCGTCGCGGCCGCTATGGCGTTTGGCGCAGCAGGCGTACAGGTCGGGACGAATTATCTGCTCTGTCCCGAAGCCACCACAAGCGCGGTGCATCGCTCTGCACTAATAAGTGAGACTGCTCGCCATACGGCGCTTACGAACCTGTTCACAGGGCGTCCCGCCCGCGCAATCGTGAACCGGGTTATGAGAGAGCTTGGCCCGATCGGCACAGCGATCCCTGCTTTTCCCTTAGCCGTCGGCGCCATCGCCCCCTTACGCGCCAAAGCGGAAGCCCAAGGCTCGGGTGATTTCTCACCCCTGTGGTCTGGACAGAATGCAAGCGGATGCAAGGAGGTGCCAGCCGCCGATTTGACGCGAGAATTGGCCGCCGATCTCTAGCAGCCGAGTGACGTACCCGAATGCGTGTAACAAGCTGTGAAGGACCATCGAGGGATATTGACATCCGATCGGAGCCTGTCCTCGCGAAAGCGGGGATCGATGACAGGCTCCAAACGGCTATGACCCTGAGGCGGATAAAACAACGGGATGTTTGACGCTACGACGGTTCTTGCAATAGTCGGAACCTTTCTGATCGCAGGCACCGTGAAAGGCGTTATCGGACTCGGCCTCCCGACTGTGAGTTTGGGTTTGCTGACAGCGGCGCTCGATTTGACGACCGCCATGGCGCTCTTGATCGTCCCCTCTTTCGTCACGAACTTCTGGCAAGCGGTAACTGGCGGCAACGGCCGCGCCATCCTCCTGCGAGTATGGCCGTTTCTTTTGATGGCAACGGCGAGCGTGTGGCTTGGCGCGACTGCCTTAACCCGCTTGGACCTGTCGCTTCTCTCGGGACTGCTTGGTGGGCTTCTGGTGGCCTACTCTACGCTTAACCTCGCCGGTGTTCGGCTCGCGATCTCGGCGCAGCGGGAGGTCTGGGCCGGGCCGCTCTTCGGGACCGTCAACGGAATACTCACCGGGATGACCGGCTCCTTCGTAGTGCCCGGTGTTATGTTTCTGCAAGCAATTGGGCTGTCACGCGATATGCTCGTTCAGGCTATGGGGATATTGTTCACAGCCTCCACGGTTGCGCTTGCCTTGGCGCTTCAAGGAAACAGCATTTTGACAAATCAGCTCAGCCTTGTATCTGCTGCCGCAGTGATACCGGCTGCCGTTGGCATGGTCACCGGCCAACGCATTCGGCGCAGGCTCTCCGAGAACCGCTTCCGACAGGCCTTCTTCATCGCGATATTAGTGCTTGGTGCCTACATCATCGCGAATGCAACACTTGGCGTTCGGTAGCGAACAACGCACATGGATGGGAGCTTCGGGTAACCCCCTCGCGTCATGCGAGCCGTTATATGCCAGAAATAGTAGAGGAGAATATCAATGACTGAGAAAAGTCCGTTTATCTGGCATGAGCTTGTCACTTCTGATCAAAAGAAAAGCGGTTCGTTTTTTGCTCAATTGTTCGATTGGGAGCTTGAAGAAGTAGATGCGGGTGAATTCGGTGTTTACACTTTGTTTAAAAGACAAGGGCAAGATGTTGCAGGCATGATGAATCCAACTCCTGAAACGCCTGGTAAAGGCTCATATTGGCATTCATACATAGCCGTTGATGATATTGATAGCTGCGCTAAACAAGCCTGTGTGCTGGGCGGCAAAGTCTTAGTGTCACCGCATAATGTCCCTGATGTCGGGCGTATTAGCGTTGTCTCTGACCCAACGGGAGCTATTGCATATTTAGTGCAACCAATAGAGGTTCAATGAACAATACGTATAACAACTAGATGCAACGCACAAATCATACGCTACCGACCTAGTTTGACGTTGATCTAGGCGTTAGATGGAAACGTACATATACTCGACTACGAGGATTACCACTGATGACTATGCATAATCCCCCACATCCCGGTGAACTTATTCGGGAAACGTATATAGAGCCTTTCGATATCAGTATTCGTTCGCTTGCGGAGAATTTAGGCGTGTCGCCATCGACTTTGACCCGAATTATTAATATGCGAAGCGGAGTAACTCCTGAGATGGCGCTGCGACTGTCAAAGGCACTCGGTCGATCCACTGAAAGCTGGCTGGCCATGCAGCACAACTATGATTTGTGGCACACGAAAAAGACAGCAGATCTTTCAGATGTACAGAAAGTGAAATTTAAAGCTGCCTAACCGATCACTTCACTGGCCATCTGGAATGCCTCAATAGGATCAGGGTCACCGCTGTCGCACAAAAATGAGAACGGATTGGATCAGAACCTTGACGGCGAAGCAATTCGCGCTGTGAACCGCACTATGGACATGATCGGTCATTCGTCTCCTAGTCATTCCGGAAGCTTGTCCCCGTGAAAACGGGGAGCGCGCAGCGCTTATCCGGAATCCAGAGATTTCAACAATTTACTGGATGCCGGATAACGCCTCCGACGTTTCCGGCATGACGGTAGTGAGTTTATGGGACGGCAGCGAGTTAGAGTTGATCGATTCGCAACCAATACCTGCCGCCGACCTGTTAACCGCCTAGCGGCGAGGAGAAGATAGTGACTGACTTTCAACCAATCTACGGACGGTGCGAGTGTGGTGCCGTACGTTTTAGAGTAGACGCACCGGCGCAGGAAATGTATCACTGCCACTGCTCCAGATGCCGACGACTTCACGGCACTTTGTTCGCAACATTCGCTTATATACAGAGAGAACATCTAGTGATCGAACAAGGAAGCGAAAATCTCGCGACTTATGACAGCCCCGCAGCACACTGGCACTTTTGCCGAACCTGCGGTTGCCACCTGCTCGCGGAGAGCGACCGAAAGCCAGGTGGCGCGTGGTATATGCCCGCCACGCTAGACGGTGATGCAACTCCGGGCCACCCGAAGGAAACGGAGAAGCACATATTTGCGAGTTCAAAATCACCATGTGAAACGATCACCGACAATTTGCCTCAATACGATGAATACGCTCCTCCGGAAATCAGTCCCACCTCTTAGTGGGGACGGCGCCTAACTCATCCGTTAGGCCCGCTATGTTCGTTACCAGCCCTACCAAGCCCATATAGAAGTGTGCACGTCATATGATCTCTATCAGCATTGCTAGGTCTCGCAGATGACAAGCACTCAGCTGTTGATGCATGTTAAGGTTGCGTAAGCCATTCATAGCAGATAAATCGACCATCGAAGCCATCTCAGCATGCAGCCCTCATTGAAATCAATTGCTCTTATCGGCACATACCTTCCGAGACAGTGTGGCATCGCTACATTCACTGCCGACCTCGCCGCCGCAATTCTTGACAACAACCCGAATATCGACTGTTCGATCGTGGCCATGAATGATCGCCCTGAGGGGTATGAGTATCCACCCACGGTGCGATTCCAAATTGCCCAGGATAGATTGAACGAATATGGTCTCGCCGCCGATTTTCTCAACCTACGGGATCCAGATGTAGTCTGTTTGCAACACGAATACGGCATATTTGGCGGTCAACGGGGTGGCTTCATCGTTGAGCTTGTACAAGACCTCAAGATTCCGCTGACTACGACCTTGCACACTGTGCTAAGAGATCCCTCGCCAGAGGAGCGCAAAATCATATTGCAGCTCTCAGAGCTATCCGACAGATTAGTAGTGATAAGCGAGCGGGGTGCTGACTTTCTTCGAGATGTGTATCAGGTACCCGAGTCCAAGATCGCTCTGATTCATCATGGAATTCTAGATGTACCATTTCTCGATTCGGATCCGTGCAAGAGCAAGGTCGTCGCAGATGACAAGATCGTAATCCTCTCATTCGGACTGCTCTCGCCAGGCAAGGGCATCGAGTATATGGTCGATGCCTTGCCGGAAATCGTCAGCTCACATCCGGAAGTGCTTTATTTCGTTATTGGGGCAACGCATCCACATTTGAGAGCCGAGAGCGGAGAGGACTATCGTCTGAGTTTGCACCTTCGGGCAAAGGAGTTAGGCGTCGCCGACCACATCGTGTTCCATGACCGTTTCTTGGAGCAGGATGAATTGCTCGAATTCATTCGGGCCGCGGACATCTATGTCACCCCGTATCTAAACGAGGCCCAGATTGTCTCTGGCACGCTGGCCTACGCTCTGGGGGCGGGCAAGGCGGTGGTATCGACTCCATACTGGTATGCCCAGGAAATGTTAGCCAACAATCGAGGAAAGTTAGTTCCTTTCAAGGATCACAGGGCTTTGGCGCACGAGATCAACTATCTTCTGGACCACCCGGAGGAACGTCTCGCGATGCGGCGAGCGGCCTATCAGTACTGTCGGCCGATGGTGATGAAGGAG
>JAOTYS010000510.1 GCA_029861795.1 Gammaproteobacteria bacterium
TTGCTCGGCAACCAGATGAATGGATCCCGTTGCAGGCTCCGGTCGATACGGTCCGGCATGCGCCATGGATCCCGCCTCGCCGAAAGTACCGCCATCGAATACCGCTTGTTGTAAGAAGACACCATCCTTGAACAGGAAAATACCGGTCAGAGGCATATCTGTACCATCCGACGTCGTCAATCCGGTATAGAGCCAGAGCCCACTGACCTGTTGCTCAAGAGAGGTTGATTCGATGGATTCAGCTGGTTTCGGGGATTCGGTTGATTCGCTGGCAGGGCCACATGCGCAGACCAGCAGAGCGATGACACACACGACAGTGACTTGAACCGGATTTTGATTTCTCATGATGTTCCTCTTCGCAGCTTAGTTTTCAGGGGAATCTTGCCAGCTGAAGAACTCGATGGTGTAGCCACCTGGATCTTCGGCGATAAAACCTCTAACAGGTGCAGCCCCGGCCTCATTTTCCCTGTCACGCGGTGGCAACTCCCTGCGAATCAAGACATTGGCATCCCGCAGGCGGGCATACCACTCATCTACGTCCTTCGTGACAATGCTAAGCATGGCCGGTTTGTCCGCCGAAACATCATGAAAACCGCGTCCCTGCTGGACAAGACCAACGGACGAGGTTGGCGTAATCTGGAATATCCTGACCCAGTCTTCGTCCATGGTGATGGGCAGTTGCAGTAGATCACTATAGAACCGTGTAGCCGATTCAAGATCCTCGTAGTAAAAAAAGATGACGGTTCCGTCGATGGCGGAGGATGGCTGTTCATCGGCATGTGTGGCTGAGCAGAAAAAGACGGAAAGCGCGGCAAATGACGCCAGTGATTTTCGTGGCCAGTAATTCATGGACTTTTCTCCTTGAAGCGTAACCAAGCCCCTGCTTGACTGGATTCGCATTCCGTTTGGATCATTACCTGATACCCACTATGACACAAGTATTGGAATGCCTGATTGCACCAAACGCAATACATTTTGTGTAGCGCCGCAATTGATAGCAGGACGTTCGTTAACTATGGTGGTCAAGACGTTGGAGAGCGACCATTAGGGAAGGAGAGCGATATGAGCACCATGAGAACACTCTTTATCTGCACACTGTTCTGTGTGAGTTTGCACGCGGTAGCAGAATCCAAAAGCAACAGTGGAACGACGTTTCCGCTCGAGAGCATATTTAACGGGCCAGACTTCCAAAGCAAGGCGCTCGACAATCTGCAGTGGAGCGAAGACGGAAGCAGCTTCACTTTTACACGTCGCGATCCATCGACTGGTTTGCTCGATATCTATGAGCAGGATGTCGCCGATTCCAAAGAACGTCTTTTATTGGGCTCGAAAAGTCTGGCGCACCAAGGCAAGAACATAGAGATGTCTGCTTTTCAGTGGTCAGGGGATCGCCGGTACCTGTTGATCAGTGGCCCAAAGGTCCGGACCTGGGACAGCGTTATTGAGGCGCCGTATTACATTTACGATTCCGCCAGTAAATCAATCATCGCCTTGGCCAAGGGCAACACCACCTTGCGCAACGTGTACTTGTCGCCTGCTGGCCAACATGTCGGCTATGTATTGGATAACAACCTGTATGTGACTGAGCTCGCGAGTGGCAACACTGTTGCCGTCACGCGGAATGGAAGTGAAAATATTTTCAATGGTATCTTCGACTACGGGAGTACCATGTTCGGGTTCTACGACGCTTGGCACTGGTCCCCGGATGGGCAGAAAATTGCTTTCTGGCGGCTCGATGTAACGGATGTAAAAGTATTCTGGATCATCGATGAGTTAGGAAAGTACAACGAAGTTCATCCGCTCAAGTACGCCAATACCGCAGAGAAGCATGCAGTCAACAAAATTGGTGTATTCGACCTCGACAGCGGTGAGACAAAGTGGATGGATATCGGTGACAACACCGACGATTACATTCCCCGCATTGATTGGACGCGATCCTCGAAGACTCTCTCAATACAGCGCCTGACGCGCACTCACAAACAATTGGATTTGATGTTGGCTGACGTTGAGTCAGGCGAATCAACTGTAATTGTTTCAGATACGGACCCTGCCTGGATCGACATCACACGGGATCTGATCTTTTTCAAGGGCCACGACAAGTTTGTGTGGACATCCGAGAAAAGCGGATACCGTCATGCCTACCTGTACGACTATCAGGGCAACGAAAAACAGCTCACGCAGGGTGACTGGGAAATCGATTCACTGATTGCGCTCGATGAAGCCAATGGCTGGCTTTATTTCTATGCGAAGAAAGATTCGTTCATTGATCAGCATGTATATCGTATTGGCCTGGACGGGTCGGCGGTTGAGAAGTTATCCGGTGAGCCCGGCTGGTATGGGTGGAATATGTCTCCCGACCGCAGCGCCGTGATCGAAAACTATTCAAACGCCGCGTCACCACCAAAATTTTCTCTACGGAAACCAGCAGGCGATGTCATCAGGGTGGTGCTTGATAACAAGCCCGAAGGATTGACGAAGTACGCTATACCGAATCCGGAATTCATGAAATTCAAGACGACCGATGGCCAGTTGCTCAACGCCTACATGATTAAACCGACGAATTTTGATCCGGCGAAGAAATATCCGGTCATTGTCTATGGCTATGGCAACGCCGGTTCACAAATGGTTGTTAATCGCTGGGGCAGTTCCCGCGGTGTACAGCGCGATATGTGGCACCGCTACATGGCGCAGCAGGGCTTCATCATATTCGTTATGGACAACCGCACGACAGCAGGCCGCGGCAAACTGGCGAAGAACCTGACCTACGGGCACTACGCCAAATGGACGGTTCTTGACCAGCTAGAGGGCGTCAAATACCTGAAAACTCTAGCGTTTGTCGATTCCAATCGATTGGGCGTCTGGGGCTGGAGCGGTGGTGGTTATCTGGCGGCCGCGATGATGACTAAGGGGGCGCCGCATTACAAAACCGGTGTCAGTGTTGCCCCGGTGATCGATATTACCCGCTATCAGGCCGTGGGCGTTGAGCGCTGGATGGGACAGCTGGACGAAAACCAGGAAGGCTACGACGCGGTCAACTTGATCAACTTCGTGGACCGACTGGAAGGTGATCTGCTGCTAATCCATGGTACGGGAGACGAAAACGTCAAGTTCGCGTTTACATTGCAGTTTGCCGATGCCTTGATCAAGGCCAACAAACAGTTCGATATGATGGTCTACCCGAATGAACACCACGGAATCGAAGGCGCGCGGCTGCACGTCTACACCAAGATCGCCGAGTACTTTCAGGACAAGCTTTGAGGCCCCGGTGAACTATTGGCCGATATCGTTACGATAGACCTTGCCACCTTTCATAACGAAGCGAATGTTCCTCAGTGACTTGATGTCTTCGGTCGGGTCACCGTCGACTGCCACTATGTCGGCGTATTTCCCAACTTCCAGGGAGCCCGTATCACCATCGGAACCGAGCATTCGAGCTGGCTCGATGGTTGCGGCGCGTAATGCCTGCAGAG
>JAOTYS010000511.1 GCA_029861795.1 Gammaproteobacteria bacterium
AAGGTACTACTATTAGTGGATGAAAAGGGCAACGAAATCCCAAATCAGTCAATCGATCTGGCGACTCAACCAATAGGAGATGATTCGGTTCCATGGAAAATATTGGAAGTCGTTGAACCAGAAAAATATGGCTTGAATCCGCGAGAGTTTTTTCTCTGAATAGCAGGAAACACTGACTCGGTTTGCCTCTTTTAACAACATAACGCAGCCTGTTTATACCCGATCGTCGGACTTCCAGTACTGCTTGTGGTTCACATCGCGTCTACGCGAATACAAGCTAGGGTGATCGCGAGATCCTTCAAATTTCTCACCAGTTGCGCCTCTTCCACATGCGCTAGAGTTAGCGCACCACCAAGTCAAGTGGTACTCGACTAAGTCGCTTGACACCGTCTTGCGTGACTAACACGGTCTGTCCCAAAGCCATAGCGCGTTTGGTTTCGCTATTCATCAACACCATGTGCGGAAAAAGCACCATGTTAGGTTCGGCGATAGTGGGATTTCCGTGATAAAGCATGGGCCAATCCATCCACGAGGGTGTAAATGTCGCGCCTAAGCTATATCCGCACGCATTGAAGCGATGAGGTCCGTATCCACGTGGATCCACGACTTGCCTATAGGCGTCGAACACGTCGCCCAAAGGGGCACCGGGTTTCAGCGCCTCCAGTCCCGCTGCCATACCGTCGCGGACTGCATCGTACATGCTGAGTTGATCGGTTTCTGGCTCGCCTATTATAAAAGTGCGCATCAGTGCACAATGGTAATGTCGGAAAACGCCAGCGAACTCTAACGTGAGCTGATCACGCTCAGACAGCGTTCGCCGGCCACTCGAGTAACGCACTAGCAGTGCGTCTGGTCCAGATCCGATGATGAATTCGTTTCCGGGATAATCGCCATCGCCCGAGAAAATCTCTGTATGCATGGCTGCCAGAATGTCGCCCTCAAACGCGCCTGGCCGCGTCAGCTCCGTCGCCCGTTCTAACGCGCGATCGGCGAGTTCCGCCGCACGATTTACATACTGGAGCTCCGCGGCACTCTTAATCATCCTGAGTCGACCAACCAGATCAGACGCATCGACAAGCGTTGCAAATCCCTCCAGTGCCGCGTCCAAACGCTTACCGTTATAGGCGGTTAGCCCATGGGCATCGTACTCGACACCAAGTCTATGTCCGCGACAGCCATGCTGCTGCAGAATATCCTGCAAGTCATCGACTGGGTGTCGATCCGGCCCGTCCACCCATATGCGGATATCCTCAATGTCCGAAGTGTGCTCGGCCTGCCGCAGATCCGGTGCACGAGTTAGTAGCGTCACACGCGAATCTGCGCCCAGATACAGGCATTGGAAAAAACAGAAACCGAATGTGTCGTAGCCCGTCAGGTAGTACATGCTCTCCTGACGAAAGTGCAACATGCCGTCGAGACCACGTTCCACCATCGCCTGAACAGCAGAGCGCCGTCGCGTCACAAATTCTTTTGCAGAGAAATGAAGAGCCATGTCAGAGTATGATTCCGTTATTGTCTTACTGTCGTGCATCGAATATCAATGGAGGCTTCCGGAGTGCCAGATTGATCCACTCGCACCTGATCGCTATATTTTGTGCTGATTCTCTGTCGGTTACACGCTTAAGAACTGATGACTGCGCTGCCTATCCAGTATGTCAACACTGAAGATGGCATAAACATCGCCTATTCGGTAATTGGCGAAGGCCCAACTTTGGTGTTGTCCATCCCACCGATGGGGAGCCATCTTCAAATGGACTGGGAGATGCTCCCAGTCAGACGCTACTACGAGCGACTGGCGCAGTACTATAGTTTGGTGCGGTTTGATCATCGAGGTGGAGGGCTTTCTGGCCGCTCGGATGGCCGATATGCGCCTTCGGATTTCGCGCAAGACATTGCAGCGGTTGTCCAAGCGCTCAATAGGGAGCGGATCACTTTGTGGGGTTCCGGACGAGCTGCTTCGTACGTGGTGTCTTATGTACACTCACACGCCGAACAAGTTTCCCATCTAGTCCTCTGGCTACCGCTCTTAAGCAGTCAAACGTACGTCACCTCGTCAAAGACCCGGGCGGTACACAGTGCGGAGGAGATTGATCCAGAAGTGGGTAAAACAGCGCGCGGTTCACTGTTGGTAGGTAATGAGAGTCCAGAGGCGACACAAGAGCTAATCGACTTCATTGGACACGTGCGCGCCGCCGCAGACCCCAACGTCGTTCGTGCCACACAAGAATTTGACACACGTGGGTTATTACCATCCATCACGACCCCGACATTGGTAATGACACGTCGCGAAGATCGATACCAAAACGAGAAGGTCTCTCGCGAAATCGCTAGTGAAATCGCTGGATCCCGCCTGGTTGTTCTAGGTGGACGCTCAGCACTGCCATACCTAGGCGATGTCAACGAGGTGATACGTACAGCCGTAGCATTCACAACGGGGGACACCCATCGCGCATCAGCGAAGACCGAAAAGGATGCCATTCGGCTCATCCTGTTCACCGATGTTGAGCAATCCACCGCATTGACGGATCGCGTCGGCGACGAGAAGGCACGTGCCATCCTACGGGTGCACGAGAAAATCGTGCGAGCAGCGCTGATTGTTCACGGCGGATCCGAGATCAAGACGATGGGTGATGGGTTTATGGCGACCTTCTCATCGGCAAGCACCGCACTCGATGCTGCGATAGAAATGCAACAATTAATAGCCCTGGAGTATTTAGGTAGTAGCACACCAATTCGGATTCGCATCGGCATTCACGCGGGCGAGCCTATCTTCGAAAATGATGATCTGTATGGTGCAGCGGTGAATCGAGCAGCGCGCATCATGGGTCAAGCAGAAGGTGGACAAATCTTGACTTCTGATCTTGTTCGCCAGCTCGTGGCAGGTAAGCGCTACCGCTTCGTGGACTTAGGCACTACGGCGATAAAGGGCTTTGCCGAACCCGTGCGACTGTTCAATGTCCTCTGGCAAGACGAGAACATAGTGGCAACTGACTGACAAATAATGAATTTTAAGCAGAAATCGTGTCTCGTATCTCGTCGTACATTCATGGCGGTGCGAGTTGGCTTGAGTACTCTATATTGCGTCAAGTCGTCGCTTCAGTGCTAATGTATTTTCACCTGTGACAGTATAAAAATATTCAAGATCAATGCTTCGACGAAAAGAAAGATGGCGAGCTTCGGTTTCGAAACAGTCCGTACACCACGCTTCGCCAACCTACGATATCTGATGGTTTCGACTATGAGCAGAATTGCTGTTACAACGGGTGTCGTTAGAAACAATAAAATCAATACTCCGAAAGCCGCGTCCGTATGATTCCAACCCCCGAGCAAATCTAACCAACCCCCCCAACAGAAGTAGAAGTAATATTTGGGGAAATCCAACTGCAACTTTTTGAAGAATTGCCACTTTGATCAACTCGACTTTCTTAACAGAGGTTGCTCACTTGCGCGCTAACCATCAACAAAC
>JAOTYS010000512.1 GCA_029861795.1 Gammaproteobacteria bacterium
GAACGCCGCAACCCCGTCGAGCATTTCATTGCCGTGATGAATGAAGGCCTGCTCTTCGAGTTCTCTTTCGAAATAGAGCTCTTCTAGTTCCTCTTGTGTGTGTTGCGCGTGTTGGGCCTCTAGGCGACTGTGCCAAGTGAAGAATGCCAATGGTAGCTTCAACCCCGTGCGCTCATTGAATTTTTCAAAACCCTCGACTAGCTCATCCCAGAACCCGGCCGCCGCCCAGTTTTCTACGGCGTAGCTGGCTGCCTGCGAGATCAAGTAGTCTTCATTCCCGTATAGTCGTGTCAACTCGTCGCAAAATAACAGCGTTGAATCTATCCCATGTCTCCGCTTGCCCACGTCATCGAAATCGAGTCCAAGCTTATTGGCGATCTGTATCAACCATTCGAAGTGGGCAGCGCGAAATCGGAAAATGCCGCCTTCGACTGTGCCCTCAGAAGAAACTAATGTCGTGTCGACCTCATTGTTGGCGTCAGCGGATCTCGCTGTATCAGATTCTGTCGGATTGAATACTACGCCGATCTCATTCGCCAAGATCTCCTTGGATGCTCGCATGCCCTCCAAGGAGTCCGCGTTAATCATCTTATGTAGCTGTGCGACCAGAAACAAATTCGAAAATACTGAAAACTGAACAATGAAGGCCTTGACCTGCTCGGTGGTCTGAGATCCGTTTTGAAACCAGCTTGTATAGGCATTATTGGTAATGATCCGGTGCCGCAAGAGCTCTTTATCAATACGTCCCTGGAATGCCAGAAAACGCTGCGCCTTCTCGACGGAATAACCGACTCGCCCTTCAACAACAGCCCTAAGCGATGGCGCAGTTAGCCCAACCAAATCGTGTTCTTCGGCAAAGGTCTCGAATTTCAGATTTGCTGCAACGCTCATAACTCACCTCTGAAAATCTGTCCTGTCGCATCTTTCGTGAGGCGTCTGCTAAACAATCTTGCGAATATCGCGCAGGCAAAAGAGTTAAGCTGGACGCCCCCTGACGAGACTTCTCACTTCCTTCTAAGTTTAGACGAATTTGCCGACACGGGGTTCCTGGGGAAATTTGGGGCTTAGATCATGCGTTGCCTAAAGCTTGTGCGCACCGCAACCCACAACCGTTAATCCTTCACACCTTTTTTGTGGAAAATCTCACAGAGAGGTTAGTTCAATGAGAATAAGATAATTAACACATCTGCTTACGCGGATGTAATGGTGTCCGAGACATATTAAAACCCGCCGCCCGGCGGGTTTTTCTTTTCTTAGTCGAAGACAGTGAGTGCAGTTATCGTTGTCTCAGTCAATCCGCACGCCACTTGAATAACGCTGCGCCGAGTGTCATCAACACAACCGCCATCCCTGCTAACACGATGAGGTTGTTCGTGATATCCGTCCACCCCACGCCATCAATCATAGTGGCCCGCGCTGCTTCGAGTACGTGAGTCAAAGGCAGCAGTTGTGCGATGAATCGAAGGAATTCGTTCGCACCCTCCATTGAAAACCATACGCCCGACAGCAACATCATTGGCCAGCCGACGAAGTTCAGTAACCCGCTCGCGAGCTCTTCGCTGGTAACCCGAGACGCCACAACAAGGGCTAAGGCAATCAATGAGATGGCGCCCAGCGTCGCCACTACCACTAACTGGAGGTAACTACCATCCATCCGGATTTCCAGAAAGTAGCTGGTCCCTAAAAACACCAGCGCGGTGCTGACTAGGGTGATCAAAAGTCTCGAAGCGATTTGTGCGGAAATGAATTCAATGGCCCGTAGCGGCGTCGCGTTGAGTCTTTTGAGATATCCATTCTTGCGATACCTCACCACCACATAACCCACGCCGAACAGGCAACTGAACATCATGTTCATTGCGAGAATCCCGGGCAGCAACCAATCGATGTATCGGACCGGGCGACCCGAGACCATCGCCTTCTTCAGCGAGGAACCTCCGCTACCGAGAAACATCTTTTCAAGGACATAGCCTCTAGGGGAATCCTCATTCACCCAATAGGTCGGTGAATCCGTAAACCTTAGGAGCATATCCATCTGATGGCGGGATATCTTGTGGATCGCATCAGGTTCGTCTGGTGTGGCGAAGAAATGAATATGTTTTGTAGACAAAAACGGATGTGCGGAGACGTTTATCTGTTCGGCATCTTGCAACACTCCTACTTTGAACAGCGCTCGATCATCCTCAGAGAAGATCCACGCGATGCCCAGCACCAGCAACGCGGGGACTAGTAGGTTCCAACCCAGTGAAGATCGGTCCCGTAGGAACTCCATGTTGCGGGCACGCAGGACTGCGAGAAAACGTCGAATCAAGCACGTAACTCCTTGCCAGTCAATTGTAGAAACAGATCATCGAGCGTTCGGGGACGTATCTGTAAGTTCGATAACGACACGCCATGATGCACCAACTGCTTAATCACTTTGTCAACGTCTTTAGTGGAAATCTCGATGCACCCCTCTCTTTGCAGAACAGGGAAAGACAACTGTTCAACTGGTGCCGTAAAGTCATCGATCGGAAGTTGGAGAATCGTATCGTCAAAGTGTTCCGCGAGCAGTTCCGATGGCGAACCCTGAGCAATAATCTTACCGTGATCGATGATGATGATCTCATCGCACAATCGATATGCCTCTTCCATGTAGTGCGTGGTGAGTACAATAGTCTTTTTTTCTTGTTTGATCCTCTCGATGAGCTGCCAGAAATTGCGTCTAGACTGAGGATCAAGCCCTGTCGTAGGCTCATCTAAGAATAGTACGCGTGGGTCGTTGAGTAGAGCGATCGCCAACAGTAAACGCTGACGCTGTCCACCTGAGAGTTTTCGGTTATCACGGTATAGCAATTCTTTGAGGGTGCAGATCTCGATAATTTCGTTGAGATCCTTAGACTGCTCATAAAGCCTGTGAAACAAGCTAAGGGTTTCACCAACGGTCAAAAAATCTTGCAGCGCAGTGGTCTGAAACTGGATCCCGACATCTTCGCGAAACCGTTTGTCTAAAGACCCACCCCGATACAACACCTCACCCGTATTGGGCGAAGCGATGCCTTCCATGATCTCGATGATTGTGGTTTTACCTGCACCGTTAGGTCCCAGGAGACCGAAGCAAGTACCCTCAGCGATCGAAAAACTCACGCCGTCGACTGCGACTACTTGTCCGTAATGTTTGTGTAGCTCTCGGACTTCAAGAATCAACGTTGTATCATTATGTTGGGGTCGGATCCTAATGATCGCACACTGCACCGGACACATCTCGATGTAGGTGCAGCACTTTGCCGGAAGCTGTCGTTCGCGGCGCTTCACGCGAGATGCGAACGACTCCTGCCTGACGCCACTGCATCTCCATAAACCGCGCACCGCTCGAGCCACCGCAAAGCGCCTGGAGGAACGTGTTCAAGAGCTTTTCGCTATCGATATCCCCGACGCTTGGATGGACCAACAGTCGGACCTGCGGCTCGCACCTACTGGTTTGCTC
>JAOTYS010000513.1 GCA_029861795.1 Gammaproteobacteria bacterium
CGTCCAATCGTTCCCCGTCACATTCCAGTAGAGTTCGTCATGATCCGAAAAGAAACCGAGCTGTCGCGAGGTGATATAGCCAATCGAATAAGTGTATACATCAGGGTTGATAAAATTATCTGCGCTACCGATGTAGATACGCACACCGTTACTGCGATTCTCGATGTGGTGCGCATCCGGCAACCCGTTGCGATCAACGGTCAATAATTGGAAGTCCACGACGTAGTTTCTCCCGTAACGATCCCTATAGCGCGTCGGGAAATCTCGATAGATTCCGCGTTTAATGCTTTTGCCTTCAGCACGCACCCTAATGGTTTCGTGCACCACCATGTTGCCGTCGCTGTGAACGGTGATGTCACTTTCGAATGAAAGGATCCGCTCATCTGCCTGCACCGGCAGCCAGACTCCGAACACCAACCAAGTCGCCCAAAGACGGACAATAAGCCTGCACTCGCGCCTTATATTTATCAAAATGTGAGGAGATCTAAACCGATTTCAAAAATCTACACTAGGCAGCTCGCGTTGACTCGCTTGTTCGATCTCAAAGAAATCAGCCAGTCTAAAGCTAAAAAATCCAGCGATAAGGTTGCTTGGAAAGGACTCGACTAACACGTTCCACTTTCTCACCGCACCGTTGTAATACCGCCTTGCGTACTGAATCTGCTGCTCGATCTCATCCAAGTTATTCTGCAAATCCACAAAGTTGGTGCTTGCCTTAAGATCTGGATAAGACTCGGCCACGGCGAACAAATTCCGAAGAACACGCGAGATTTCACTTTCCTGTGTGCCGCGTTGAGCGACAGACTCGTCCTTGCCGGACCCAATGCGCAAGGAAGTTACGGCTTCAAGCGATGCTTTCTCATGTTTTGCATAACCTTGAACCACCTCCACCAGGTTAGGAATAAGATTGTACCTGCGCTTGAGTTGTACATCGATACCACTCCAAGCCTCCTTTACTTGGTTTCTGCGCTTGATGAATCTGTTGTATGTCCATACCACCCATAAAACGACAGCAACTAATCCGGCGACAAGTGGTTCGATCATCGATCCCCCAAAGATATCAGTGATTTTCGGCCCGTACGTGTCAAGCTTAGACGATCCCAAGACGATGTATGCAACCGCCCTGAGATATAACCTCGCTCACCATCATAGTCGCAGTATATACTTGGCGACCACAATGCGTCCTTGACAAGAAATCACAGCAGCATGCCGTTCCCGGTTTCACTTCTTGCATCTATCGCCGTTAGATTGCGTTACTTCTCGCCCAGCCTCACTCCATCGCTTTTCTCGATCTTTGTCGGCACCTTTCTGATGAGCGCATCAAGTGTCCTGTGGACGGGCACGGCGTATGCGCAAACAGAAACCACGCAGCCTTCTGAAGATAAGCCAGGTACCGCTGGAACTCTCTTGTATGAGGCAAGCCGATACACCGCAGAGTTTGATAAGGCTGTCGAGCAACAACAATGGGACGAGCAGCTTGCCGAATGGGAACGACAATTACAGGAAGTGCAATTCTACGTAGGCAGCTCACAGCAACATTCACTAGAAAGATCTCGCTACCACGCGAGTCAGATCGGCGAGGTTCGCGCCCAGGCGACAGCCGCTAAACGCGAGATCGAGAAGCAGCCTCGGTCGCGGCTACTAGATGCGCTGGGCTCTGCTCCGGGCGAGGGAGAACCTCCAGATTCGTCAGATATTGCAGCGCAGCGTAAACAATACGCCAACGACATCTCTAGGTATCGCGCGCAGATCGCCCAAGTCGAATTCGTACTGACACGTGTGTCTGAACTGGAAGTCGCGGTCTCAGCCATACACCGAGAATGGATACTCGAGAAACTGTTCAAGCACTACGCCATACCCTTGTTGCCCGACGTCCTCGCAAAGGCCGTGCCCAGAATGGGCAACGTAATCACGTTGCTGGTGCGCTCTCCCATCGACTGGTACGCGGGCCTGACAGACGAGCAACGCCAAAACGTGCTTCTTTACCCTGGTGCTTTGGTCGTCGTGCTCGCCTCCCTCGTAGGTTGGGGTCTACGTCGCATGCTATCGAGCTACTGTGGTCGGGACCCAAACATAACTGATCCAAGTTATTCTCGACGGCTAATGGCCGCAATCGCCGAAGGTGTCGGCCGTGGATTGATACCCGCGTTGATTGTGGCGGGCTTTCTGTTCTTCATTAGCAGAGAGGGGGCACTAATCAGTGGTCTGTTCTACCAGGCTCTGACTAGCGCACTATCGGTGTTGCTTTTCTTTCTGTTAGTGGCTGCTTTGCCACATGCGGTGCTCGCACCGGATAAACCCGCATGGCGGCTGACGCGCTTATCCTCGGATTGTGCCCGAATCATAAGTCGGCGCGTGGTGTTCCTGGCAGCGGTGGTGGCTATCGAATTGTTCTTCGATCTAGTCGCCCGCGACCTCGTTACTTCAGATGAATTGATCTCTGTCTACGGCCTGGTGTTCATCGGTCTCGAGGCATTAGGAATCGTATCGCTGACTTCAGCCAGGCTATGGCAAGTGGAAAGCGAACAAGGCGCTCCCACGGATTCGCAGGAAGAACAATCCCCTGACGAAGGCAGTCGATTCTGGCCCTATGTCAGGCACGGTGTGGCGTTGATAGCAATCGCAGGTGCGATCGCTGCAGCGATTGGATATACCGCATTGGGCGGCTATCTGGTGCATAACATATTGTTTACCGCCGCGGTAGTCACTCTCGCTCTCCTGATCCGCGGTGTGTTGCACGAGCTCGTAAGTGCGTTGGTCCGTTGGCCCCTTATGCGGCAAAAGTTCAAGCTGCGTTTTGTGACCCTAAAACGCATCAAGTTCTGGTTCACCGCCGCTATTGATCCCGTGCTGGTGGTTGCTGCCGTGTTTTTGAGTCTCGTGGGATGGGGCATACGACCAACTGATCAGTGGCGCTGGATACGCAAAGTACTAGAGGGGTTCACCGTTGGCAACGTCACCATCTCGCTAGCCGACATCTTACTCGCAGTACTGGTATTCATCGCTGCGATGGCAGCCACGCGACTGTTACAGCGTATTCTATTAAACCGCGCGTTGCCCCGGACACGCCTGGATCTCGGTGCCCGACACGCGTTGAGTGCGGGTGTCGGCTATTTCGGTGTGATCCTGGCGGTGGCACTTGCCATTGCAGCGCTGGGCGTGAGCTTCACCAATGTGGCGCTGATTGCAGGCGCACTCTCAGTGGGTATCGGATTTGGGTTGCAGAATATCGTCAACAATTTTGTGAGCGGATTCATTCTACTAGTCGAGCGCCCGATTAAAGTAGGTGACTGGGTAGCGGTGGGAACCCAGGAGGGCTTTGTCAAACAGATAAGCTTTCGCGCCACCGAGCTCGAGACCTTCCAGAAGGCCTCAATCATCATCCCTAACGCTGAAATTCTGTCGACTGCCGTCGTTAATCTGACCCATAAGGATCGATATGGGAGGACGGATATGG
>JAOTYS010000514.1 GCA_029861795.1 Gammaproteobacteria bacterium
TCAGCGGTTCAAGCGGCATGCGTTGACTTTCCTTCATCGGCGCCGATATCAAGGCCGTCGCTGAGATGTCCCGTTAATGCGGCCGCCGCTGCCATGGCAGGGCTCATGAGGTGCGTTCGGCCACCGGGTCCCTGGCGGCCCTGGAAATTCCGATTGCTGGTGGATGCACAGCGTTCGCCTTCCGCAAGGCGATCTGTGTTCATGCCAACGCACAGGGAGCAGCCCGGCTCGCGCCACTCAAATCCGGCTTCCTTAAATAGTGTGTCCAGTCCCTCTTGTTCGGCCTGCAGTTTGACCAGACCCGAACCCGGGACCACCAGCGCCTGCACGCCGGGTGCGACATGGCGACCGCGTGCGACCGCCGCCGCCGCGCGCAGGTCTTCGATGCGTCCGTTGGTGCAGGAGCCTATGAAGACCTTGTCTATGGCGATGTCACTCAGGCGCATGCCGGGTTGCAGGTCCATATAGGCAAGGGTTGCTCGAAGGCGTTCGGCATGCTCAAGGTCCTCGATGTCTGCGGGATCAGGAACGGTGCCGCCGATCGCCGCGGTCTGCTCAGGACTCGTGCCCCAGGACATTTGCGGCTGAAGTGTAGTCACATCGAAGCGTTCCGTGCGCTCAAACACGGCATCAGCATCGCTGTACAGTGTTCGCCAATGCGCGCTGGCTATCTCCCAGTCATCGCCGGAAGGGGAAAAGCGTCGTCCTTTTACATAGGCGAGGGTGGCCTCATCAGGGGCGATCATGCCAACCCGGGCCCCGGCCTCGATGACCATGTTGCACAGCGTCATACGCGCTTCCATCGTCAGGCCGGAAATGGTCGGGCCGGCGAATTCGACGGCACAGCCACTGGCGCCCGAGGTGCCGATTCGTGCGATGAGCGCCAGGATCAGGTCCTTCGAACCCACGCCCGCGGCAAACTCACCCTCCACCCAGACGCGCATATTTTTAGCCTTGGTCTGGCGCAGGCACTGGGTCGCGAGCACCGCGCCACATTCCGTGGAGCCGATACCGAATGCCAGGGCGCCAAAGGCACCATGGGTACAGGTATGGCTGTCACCGCATACCAGCGTAATGCCTGGTTCGGTGAAACCGCTCTCCGGTCCGATCACGTGCACTATTCCCTGACGCGGGTCGGTGAAGGGCACGTAGGTAAGACCGAAGCGCGCCGCATTTTCCTCGAGGCGGGAAATCTGCGCCCGCGCCTGTAGGTCGTCGATCGGTTTGCTGCGGTCCGTTGTAGGCACGGCGTGGTCGGCGACACAGAGGTGAGCGTCGCGACGCCATACCGTTCTCTCGGCCGCCACGAGCTGTGCGAACGCCTGCGGACTGCTGACCTCCTGCACCAGATGGCGATCTACATAGAGGAGGGTGGTGCCATCGTCGTAGTTTTTAACTGCGTGTGCATCCCAGACCTTGTCGTATAGGGTTTTCCGGGCCATGTCATCGCCTGTTAAAATTGGGTAATTGGTCGAGAGTGAAGCGTATCATTGCATAGAGCGACTAGGCATGCGCTTGTCGTTTGACAAGGTAGCATCATTCTGTTTTTCCCTTAAATTCGTCAGCATTGATTGCATTGGGATTCTAATCGTAGCTGCTTAGAGTCGGTTCATGACTGAGTAGCTATCAAAAATTCGACGCGCGATTGTCTCAATGTTTCGAACAGGGCGAAAACTCGCTTTCGAGAATCTGCCGCTGGGTCAGCAGCTGGCAGTCTTCAGGGACAAGAACGTGCGGCCACAGTTTATGCATGCAGATCGATTTCTTAACGATGCCCACGTCATCGTTCCGAGTACTTTTCGTCTTGTTGATCCTCAGTCATGATCGACGAAAAGTCTCGTTTGTCCTTCCCATTTAATCATCCGGCCTGAATTTCGCAAAAAATTCTGTCCCATAAGTTGGCCGCGAAGGTAGAAAAATCAACGTCTTGTACGCGAGAATGCGGAATTCTATGGGACAAGAGCGCTTTGTAACTTTATGACTTGGAAAGAAAAAGTCGAATTGGGCCAACTGGCTTCGAACCCAGTACTTCTTGAGATGATCTCAACGGCTGGTGCATGTGCATCTATTGAGCGGGTCGGGAGTTCGATCCGAGGAGGCCAAAGGCCGACGACAGGCCGACCGAAGGGACGCCCATTTCTCCGGGCGCGCCAATTTTGCCAAGGTGTATTCCGGTCGCATTACTTACGCCTTATTCCCGAAATATCGGTAGAACACTACGACCTAAATATTAGGTGACATAACCTATTATTTAGGTATAATCACCGAATCCCTAGGCAGAAACAACGGCAATCCGTAATGATTGAAATCTCTGAGCGTCCTCTGGCCGGACTATTTGGCAGTGAATCGGCCTACCAGGTTCTAATGTATCTGGAGAACTACGAAAATGGTTACGCATCCCAAATCGCAAAGACCTACGGGACTTCGTTGAACCAAATCCAGAATCAACTGAATAAATTTGAAGAATTGGGTCTATTAGTCAGCCGCAAAGAGGGGACAGCGCGGGTATTCTATTTCAAGCGAAGTCCAGTAACCGATTCGTTGCGGGTTTTCTTAAGTTCAATGCTGGAGCGTCTGCCGAAAAGCACCGTTCAAAAATACTACCGTGATCGGCGGCGCCCGCGGCGTTACGGGAAGCGCTAGGCGATGCCATTGATCAGCAAGAAAACAACGCTCATTGAATTAGCCGCGATCATCTCCGATTCGCTCGAGAATGCCGGGATCATCGCGACCTTATCGGGCGGAGCTGCCGTGTCAATTTACACCGACAATCGATATCAGTCTGTGGACCTGGACTACGTCACCGCAGCGTTAGTTGGAGACCTGAAGCTCGTTCTGGAGCCACTTGGGTTTCAGCATACAGGGCGGCCCAGACTGTCGGTATTCGAGCATTCACATTCCAACTGGTATCTGGAATTCCCGCCCGCGCCACTGAGCTTTGGCGGAACCTACGTAGACCCATCTGACTGTGAACTGATCGATACAGGGTTGGGGAGCCTACGAATAATTACGCCGACGCATTCGATAATGGATCGACTCATCGCGGCAGCTGCATGGCACGAGCCCCAGTCGCTTGAGCAAGCGCTACTCGTTGCAGAGTCACAGGCGGGCAAGATTGATTGGTCTGCGCTGGACAAATGGGTTACTCGCGAAGGAGTGGGCGGCGACAAAGAGGTAATCGAGTTCTTCAAAAGAATCGGTCGAAATAGCCCGTAGGTTGATGCCTGCGTTCCGAGGGCAAGGGTCACTTGTTGTTTCACTTTCATTAGATCCGTCACCGAAATTCTGTCCCGTTGGCTTGTTTAGTATTTAGCCAAATCAAGCGCTTGCTAACCCAATCACAGTTTTCTATGGGACAGCGGTGGCGCACAAGTACCTGAATCTAGGAACGAAACTAGAACTGAAATGACTGGCTTCGAACCAGCGGCCAGCAGGGTCTGAGTTAGTCTTTGCTCT
>JAOTYS010000515.1 GCA_029861795.1 Gammaproteobacteria bacterium
CGAAGTTAAAACCTCCTGGCGCGATGTTTGCGGCGAGATCTGGATGATTGAGTTGGACGCCGGAGTCAATTGTAGCCACGACAACGCCGCTGCCGATTACTCCTTCACCCCAGGGCGCCAACGTCCCCATTACACCTAGCGCATAGTTTCGCTGAAACTCGGCGAAAGGTGCTGCCGGTGCTGAGTATGTGGAGGGAATAACTGTGGCATTAAGGCAGACAGCAATTCCGGCTGCGAACAAAACTGTTTTCAAACGCATGGGGTAACTCCTCCGCGCGACATATGGGCAATGGATTTATTGAGACGAGCGACTGATCTGCTTCAAGGTCAGCTTTTGTTATTTAAACTCAAAGGCAACCTATTGAATTTTCATTGTATTCGATCTAAAAACGAAGCCCGGTATTATTCCCGCTGGATGCTGCTGCTGTCAAACCAGCCGCCGTGGCCAAGTCTGGTGTCCGGCTGGGCTCAGCCACGGTCCAATCTCTGCAATAAGTGATCAGCCAGTCTGTGGGACAGCGCAGCGATGCTCAAGGTCGGGTGAGCGGCCCCGCCGGTGACAAACGAGGCACTTCCGGCGACGTATAGATTGGAAGAATCGTGTACTCGTAGATTTCGGTCAACGACGCTGGTTTTAGCATTGTCGCCCATGCGGCACCCGCCGATATGGTGGTGGGACCAAGTCATGCCAAGCTCTTCCACATCGTTGGCTCCCAGATCGGCGTAAATCCTTCGAATTACTGAGCGCGCCCGATCCAATGTCTCACGATCCCGGTCTGAGAAGCTCAGAGATAAGCGTGTCACAGGATTGCCAAAGTAGTCGTTGATGTTCCGGGAGACGCTGACTCGATTGGAATCCGTTGGCTGCATCTCTGCGGTAGCCCCAATACGTAGCTCGGCCTGCCGCAGCCGACCTAGTTTATGCTTTATCGCATCAATACCCCAATTGGACAGGTCGTCTCGAAATATCCAGGATTGAATGAATACTAACAATATGCTTCCAATCTCTTGTTGTTTGAACTGCTCGTAGTATTGATGGGTCCTGCCGAGCTCATAGCCGGGAGAAATGGTACCCCAGCTGTGTTGGACCTTTCCGGTAAAGCCGATATTTGGGTGTTCGTTGAATCCACGTCCGAGGCCGTCATATCGATTACCAAGCGGTGCATCTGACCCGGTCGGCCTGGATAGGTGTAGCAATCGTGTTGACTCCAAGGCGCCGCACGCCACTATGAAGATCTTTGCCCTGATTGTCTTCTGGGTTCGGTCGAGATTTTGAACTTCAGCGCCACTGATGACACCGTTGGAATCGACTATTAATCGCGTCACAGTTGCGCCGGACAGAAGCACTCCATTGGGTGATGTAGCAAAGCGCGGCAACAAATCCCGATTAACCCGAAATGGACTCTCTCCCTTTAGACCTGTGGATGTTGGAGAGTCGTCCACAGTGACACCAATCTCCCGCATCATTGACTTTAGTGCGCCGATGTCTAAATCGGCGGGTAGTGGAAGTGGGTTTTGTCTTGGCGCATGATAAGTAGACAAATCCCCGCCACGTACCCGAAGTGTCTTTTCTGCGCGATACAAATAGGGCTCAAGTTCATCGTAAGTGATCGGCCAAGGCGCGTCGGTTGGCGTGTAGGCGTTGGGGGCAAAATCTAGGGGATGCAAACGCGCACACCTTCCAGTCCAGACTGTAGTGGTGCCACCGATGGCCCGCACCCGAGTAGCCGCGATGGGGTAGTCGATATCTCCGGAATTTTCAAAACGCTCGAGTTCATTGATACGCGGATCCCGCTTTGCGCCGAGGTCAAAGCCCGATTCGATAACAACGGTGGCCACGCCCTTGCTCGCTAAATCATGGGCTGCCACCATGCCGGCAGGACCGGAGCCGATGACGCACACGTCGAAGGGCTCGTGTCGATCTAATGCCGAGAGATCGCCCGGTGGGAGTACCAACTGGAGCGGTGTGGATGGTGGCCGTGTCCATCGGTATGAGATTAATCCGCCTAGACCTGCAAGACCCAGTGCCCCCGCTGTCAAAAATCGGCGCCTAGTGAATAGCATGGTATCTAGTTGCTAAGTACACGGATCACTTTGATTTCACGCGCAGTGGCTGGAGCCATTCAATTGAGCGGGCGAATACGCACACGTGCAACGCTTATATTGTCGATAACAACCTGCCCCGGTTGTGTTCCAGGATCTAGTCGAATTCGACTACAGTGCTCGTTTCCCATTGCCACAAGGACTTCGCTACCGTCATTTCCATACTTAGCACGGTAGCTATCATCCTCATTAAATCCTCTACCCTGGTCCACGAATATTTGAAGCAGTCCTGGTCCGTCTGACTGGAACTTGGCTTTGAGCAAAACGTTTCCAATGATTGACTCACAAAATTTCGGATCGAGAACTAGCTGGGGATCAGGCCCGGTCATGCTTATTCGTAGAGAACCTTCCGAGACTTCGATAGTGTCGATGTCGCGAATTATGGTCACGTCTGTATTGTTGATGTTGAGCGGGCGAAACCCGGACATTGAAAGGTCATGAACCCGTGGTCGGTAAAACGGGATGACGTGGGCCCACAGTCCTTGCAGATGAATGAGGATTATACTGACAGAAAACAGGAGTAATCCTGCACGATTAATATCGACTATGGATAGCGAATATATTCCTTTTTCGTTTAGCGTGTCGGTTAGCCAATTTCCGAATCTATGAGTTGCGGCGAAGAAAAGAAAAAGAACTGCGAGGGCAACGGGAATAATGTATTTGCCTTGCAACTGGATTTCGGTGTTCATGTTTCTCCACACGTACATGGAGATCTGAAATACTATGGCAAAGAACAACAGTCCCTCGAGCACAAGCTGTCGCCTATCGGCTGAATCCACATCACCTTGTTTGGACAGCCCACTCAACATAAACCCCCCGACACGGAGAAAGTAGTACGCCAGGGCGACAAAGAATACCGCTAGATATAATGTGTACTGCATAGCGCCCATATTTAGCTTGAGCCAATCCAGCTTGCCGATTGTGGATCGTGCGGTTGCACCCCAGAAATTTCGATGACTGCCGATGAACAGATCGTAATAGCTGACACCTTTCTCGTTAAAGCTTTTTGCCACATTAGGTTTGAGTCTGCTTCGTTGTTCAGCGTGGTGGATGGCGATTTTTCGGGCAAAAGGGTCGTTTGCCCCGTAATGGTGAATGTTAAATACGATCCACCATCCGCCGGCAATGATGGTTGTGGTTAGAACAACGACGGAATAAGCAATGAGTTTCGGGGTGGCGAATCTTGCAAACAGCAGAATAAATAGTACGATAGTGGGGAACAGGACCCACGCTGTTGGTTTTGACAGAATCAACAACCCACTGCTCAAACCAAACAGTACAGCAAGAAGCATGTTTAAGCCGCGTTGGTAGACTAACAACAGTACCGTCAGCATCAAAGTGACGGTAAAGAT
>JAOTYS010000087.1 GCA_029861795.1 Gammaproteobacteria bacterium
CACCTGTTCCATCAAGCCAGCTTTACTGAGTGCATTGATGCCCCGATTTGCCAGGGCGAGGTTAATGGAACGGCCCGCCGGGAGCTCGACTTTGCGCATGTCGGGCCGGCATTCATAAATAGCCACCCCAAAACCAAGCCTTGCCAGATAGATACCCGCGAGTGAGCCGACCAGGCCCGCGCCGACAATGGTTATATGGGTATCCCTAGTCTGCATAACCCAAATGGTTTTATGAGATCAAATGTCTGGAAGAATGGACTTACCGCTCCTACCTTCCGCTTGTTAACGCAACGGGCTTTGATGAGATCTGTGATTTCAGCATGAGTTTCGAATCCAAGATCAAACACTTGTCCTCAGAATTTCCACAAATCGATAGCAATCTTCAAAGCTGTTGTAGAGAGGCACCGGCGCAACTCGAATCGCGTTGGGCTCCCGCCAGTCAGCAACAACCCCGGCTGCGTCCAGCCTGTTAAACATTTCCTTGCCTGTCCCGGTCTCGAGTTGCACGATCAACGAAAGCTGGCAGCCACGTCTATTCGGATCTGCGGGCGTAATGATTTCTATTTCCTCGCCTAGCTCCTGGTGCAGTAGCCATTCCAAATAGCCGATCATGATGACCGATTTCTTGCGTAAGGGTTGCATACACCCGGCCTGGTCGAATACTTCCAGGGATGCGCGAATAGCAGACAAGGACAAGATGGAGGGATTGGAAAGCTGCCACCCTTCTGCCCCGTGAATCGGATTGAAGCGCGGCTCCATCTTGAATCGAGTCAACTTATCGTGGCCCCACCAACCAGTAAAACGGGGCAACTCAGCGTTGCTACCGTGGCACTGATGAATGAAGCAACCAGCCAAGGATCCCGGACCTGAGTTCAGATACTTGTAGGTGCACCAGACGGCGAAATCCACATTCCAATCATGCAAGTGCAACGGAATGTTGCCGGTGGCATGCGCTAGATCGAAGCCAATCGCGCAGCCTTTTTCGTGGCCGAGTCTTGCAATCTCAGCCATGTCGAAGAGCTGGCCGGTATAATATTGAACGCCAGGCAAAAAAATAAGAGCGATCGACTCACCCTGCCGCTCTATGATCTCGCGAATGTCTTGTTCGTGGATCAGCATTTCTCCGGCGCGAGGTTTGAGCAAGATCATCGATTCAGCGGGATCATAGCCGTGGAACCTGATCTGGGATTCGACGGCAAAATGATCAGAGGGAAACGCGTGATCTTCCAACAAGATCTTGTGGCGCTCAGGCCTTGGCTGGTAAAAGCTCACCATCATCAAGTGAAGGTTGGCGGTGAGGGAATTCATGGTAACTACTTCAGTATCCATGGCACCGACGAGCTCGGACATAGTCTCGCTCAAAAACTCATGGTAGGGAGCCCATGGGTATTCGCAATCGAAATGTCCCTTTACGCCCAGGCGCCGCCACTTATCGAGTTCGGCATCAACGTATTGCGCTGTGATCTTGGGCTGAAGACCTAGAGAATTACCGCAGAAATAGATCTCGTCGTCACCGCTAGCCATCTTCGGGATATGGAATTCTCCTCTGAAATGAGCGAGCGGATCCTCTCGATCCATTTTTCGAGCGAAGTCCAGATCGCTCTTATACTGAACTCCCTCGATCAACATAATCCCTTCAGAGGATAGAGAACCGGGCTAGAAGGAACCGCATCAGTATGAAAGGCAGGCACTTGCAAATTCAAAAGGTACAGGCCGTCTGGAATATCGTCGCTGACAAACACCATCTCGGTCACAGTCGTACTCACCCGAGTCTCTGATGTGGTGTCGTGCGCGCCCTCTGGCACATTCCAGAAAATATGATGATTAGTGAGCATGCCTTCGTCGTTCATCTTGTCGATAGAGGGAAAGTCCACCAACAGGTGCTTCACGCCCTGTTCAACTAAGTGATTCATGGCGTCGACGGTGAAGAAGGGCGACTCGTCACCATCTCCGTATTGCCTTTGTTTTTTGGCATCGTCGTTGGGTAGGGTACGGACTACCAGCGCCGTGAGTTCGTCTTGTGCATAGTTAGCTAATCCCTCTGACAGTTCTGCACGTGTGATGAGGCGATCCTGGGCTTCGAGCACCGGGCGGTAGACCTCCTGGATGTCGGAGCCCAATATCGGTGTCACGCTAACGACCACCGCCGGCATGAGGTTCTGAGGTAATACTTCGAAAGCTGCCAGTCTTTGGTGGAGGATATGCCCTGCCGACTCTGTATGAGTACCGTTGCAATGGGGCACAATCCGGATCTCGCTTACGTTGCAACCGCCTCCCCACTGTGTGTCGCCAACAAAATTGCTGAGCGACAGAGGCGTCGCCTCGGCCCGTGGCGCGCCAAAGAAGTTTGGCTGGGGACCGTTGAACTGAAGGGGAATGCCCAGACTTTTTTGCCGAGCCAAGTCAACCTGATAACGCTTACCTGCAATGGTCACGCTCAGATCCATTACAGCACATGCTCCCTCGACAAATTCAGCCATTCGAGTGCAGTGCCGTGCAGCAGGCGCGCCCGAACGTTTTCGTCTGTCACCACGGATTCGATCAGCATCCCTGGCTCCAATTCACCCAAGGGGAAGGGATAGTCAGTGCCGAGAGCCAAGCGCTCAGGACCCATGAGTTCTAGTAGGTACTGCAGTGTGATCGGATCGTGGACTAAGGTGTCAAGATAGATCTTGTCCAAGTATTCCCGCGGATTAATTTCGTTGTCTACCGCACACAGATCCGGTCGCACATTGAAGCCATGTCCAATACGGCCAATAGTCCCAGGAAAAGCACCACCTCCATGAGCAAAGGCGATGCGCAGATTGGGCAGACGTTCTAATACGCCACCGAAGATCAGCGAGCAAATGGCCAGTGACATTTCAGCCGGCATGCCAACCAACCAAGGCAACCAATACTTGGGCATTCTTTCCTTGCCCACCATGTCCCATGGATGTACGAACACAGCCGCCCCCAAAACCTGGGCTGCTTCAAAGACTGGAAACAGCGTTTCATGGTCCAGGTTCAAATCGTTGACGTGGGAACCGATCTGTACACCTGCCAGACCCAATTCCTTAACACAGCGCTCTAACTCCTTCACGGCAAGATCGGGAGCCTGCATTGGAATGGTACCGAGACCCACAAAACGCTTGGGATAATTGGCAACCGTACCGGCCAAGTGGTCGTTGAGAAATCTGGATAGATCCAAAGTGTGTTTCGGCTTGGCCCAGTAACTAAACATAACTGGGACCGTGGATAGAACTTGCATGTTTACGTGATGGTGATCGCACTCCTTCATGCGAGTGTGCGGATCCCAGCAGTTAGCCTGGATTTCCCGGAAGAGCTTTCCGCCGATCATCATACGGGCACAACCTGTTTTCTGATGCTCAAGATTCACAAAACCACCGTAGCCGTATTTTTCACTCAAGCTTGGCCAGTTCTCCGGGAGAATGTGAGTATGTATGTCGATCTTGAGCATCTAAGCTACACCAAGGAAGTCTGAGGAAATGAAATTCAGGCCAGCGTAACACACACTTTCACACTCAAGCGCTTAGCTTTCCCTAACGATGAAACCGCTGCGAACCACGATATCCCTTTCGTGGCTGGTCGCAGGTTGTTAACGACGGACGACGCACTCCGCATAAGACTGGATTTAACATGCTGCGAACCATTTTGTCTCGCGTTCAGGGGAGAGACTTTCTGACACCTCTACTTGCACACAATAAATAAACGTGAGCGTAGGTGCGCGATGTCACAGCTTAATGTGAGCGGACAGTTAGCTCGCGAATTTGCCCGGATGGATGGTCCCGCAATGACTGCAGGTCCGCAGCGCCTCATCACCGTAGAACTCCTCAAACAGCGGTGGCAGATCCTTAACGATGCTCCGTAGCAACACCTCCGTGCGATGCACCACTTGATGACAGTTCATGCAGTACCATTCGAATGCATCCTTCTCGCCCGGCGGCCGCTTGGGTTCGATCACCAGACCGATGCTCCCCGACTCGGGCCGCTGTGGCGAATGGCGAACATGGGACGGCAGCAAAAAAATCTCGCCCTCACGAATGGGGACATCTTTATGGGGTTCTCCCGGTTGCTCCATGATCTGCAGGATCATGTTGCCTTCGATCTGGTAGAAGAATTCCTCTACCGGGTCATCGTGATAGTCCGTACGCTGGTTGGGGCCGCCGACCACCATCGCTACCATGTCACCATCTTCCCAGATCTTTGCATTGCCGACTGGCGGCTTAAGCTTGTCGCGATTGTCGTCTATCCATGCTTTGAAGTTGAACGCTTGTAGTGAATGTTTGGAAGCCATGGCGCGACCTCACTTGACGGGTTTATAAGCGATAACCTTCATCTCGATTAGAAGGTGAGGGTGCGGTAGCTGATGCACGGCGACTGTGGTTCGCGTTGGGCCATCGACATCAAAGTACTGTGCATACACCTCGTTATAGCCGTCGAAGTCGTTCATGTCGACGAGAAAAGTGCTGATATCGACGGCGTCAGCTAAGGTCGCATCCATACCCTTCAAGATCTCGCGAATGTTCTCGATGACAGCCTGGGTTTGCTCTGATATATCCAGTTGCACTGTGCCACAATCATCGACCTTCACCCCTGCGAAGGTGTCGTCCGGTCGCCGCGAGCTGGTGCCCGAGACGAAGATAAAACTACCGACGCGTTTAACATGCGGATAAGCGCCACGCGGCTTTGGCAGATCGGTGAGGACTTTACTGGTCATGCACAGGTTCAAGGCCCGCAGAAGCCGTCATGGATGTATCATGTGCGTCATCGCAAGACAAGAGGATAATCATATGACATATCGCACGTCTCCACCGTTCCGCGCCGAACATGTAGGCAGCCTGCTCAGACCCGCAGAGCTGCTTGAGGCGCGAGACGCAAACAGCCGCGGGGAGCTATCGGCACAAAGACTGCGTGGTGTCGAAGACCATTGTATCCGCGAAATCGTCTCGGATCAGGAGAAGATAGGATTTAAAGCAGTGACTGATGGCGAGTTCCGTCGCACCTATTTTCATATCGATTTCCTTGAAAGACTCGAGGGTGTCACAGTCAAAGGCGGTATTCCCGTTAAATTCAGAGGTGCCCAAGGGGAAGTGGACTTTGCGCCGCCACGACTCGAAGTGACCGGTAAACTGCGTCATGTCGGCGGAATCCAAACGGCAGACTTCACCTTCCTCAAAGGTACGACGACGCGTGTTACCAAAGTGTGTATCCCTTCACCAACGATGGTTCATTTTCGCGGAGGACGGGCGGCGATCGATACTGAAGCCTACCCAGACCTGGATGAGTTCTTTGATGACCTGGCGCAGTGCTACCGGGACGAAATAGCAGCACTGGCCGCCGTCGGGTGTCGCTACGTTCAACTCGACGATACCAACCTCGCCTATCTTTGTGACGACACCATGCGCCAGGGTGCTCTCCAAAGGGGTGACGACCCGCGGGAACTTCCCCGCACCTACGCCAAGTTGATTAACGACTCCATTCGTGGACGGCCCGCGGACATGACCATCGGCATTCATTTATGCCGTGGAAACTTCCAGAGCGCATGGGTGGCGGAGGGCGGCTACGACCCTGTTGCTGAAATTCTGTTCAATGAAATCGATGTGGACGGTTTCTTTCTTGAGTATGACGATCATCGCTCTGGAAGCTTCGAACCGCTGCGTTTTGTGCCTCGCAACAAGATAGTGGTGCTGGGGTTGTTGACGTCCAAAGTGGGCGATCTAGAGCCCAAGGATGAACTCAAGCATCGCATCGACGATGCGACCCAATATTTGGACCTCGAACAGATTTGCCTGAGCCCGCAATGCGGCTTCTCGAGCACCGTACATGGCAATCGTGTCACTCAACAAGATCAGGATGCCAAGTTGAAATTGGTGGTCGAAACTGCGGCGGAGGTGTGGGGGTGATTCCAACCCCATATTAGAACTGTTTCAGACGATGAGGAAATCCGGTATTTCAGGATATGCGAAGAGTTGCTCGACTTTGTGCTGCAGTATATCTCAGCACCGGTCGCGTTTGAGCTAAATGTCGATCTGGAGGGAACGTCATGAAGCCTGAGACTTTGCGCTTTTTCATTGATGGGGAGTTTGTTGCCGCCAGCAATCAGCAGTTATTTGCCAACACTAACCCCGTTGATGGCAGTCTTATTTCACATGTTCCGGAAGCGACGGGGGCGGACGTGGACCACGCGGTACAGGCGGCACGGCGGGCCCTGTCGGGTCCATGGTCGACACTGAGCGCAGACGAACGGTGTCGGCTACTGCACCGAGTAGCAAACATTATCGATCGACGTTTCGAGGATTTCTTAAAAGCCGAGGTCACCGACACAGGGAAGCCGGTGTCAGTGGCTTCAACGATCGACATTCCCCGCGGCGCCGCCAACTTCCGTGTCTTCGCGGACATGGTAAAGAGCATGGCTGACGAATCGTTCCACACGCCAACCCCGGACGGAACAGGCGCGATGAACTACACGGTGCGTAAGCCCAAGGGAGTGATCGCCGTAATATGTCCTTGGAATCTGCCATTCCTTCTAATGACCTGGAAGGTGGGGCCGGCGCTCGCCTGTGGCAACACAATGGTAGTCAAGCCGTCGGAGGAGACCCCCACTACCGCCACCCTACTTGGCGAAGTCATGCTGGAGGCCGGGGTGCCCCCTGGTGTGTTCAACGTCATCCATGGGTTCGGACCGGATTCAGCGGGCGAGTACCTTGTGCGACACAACGACATCAGCGCGGTGACGTTCACCGGTGAAACCCGCACCGGCACAGCCATCATGGGATTGGTGGCTGAGGGCATTAAGGACGTATCGTTCGAACTCGGCGGCAAGAATCCCGCTATCGTTTGCGCCGACTGCGATTTCGATAAAGCGATCGAGGGGACACAGCGATCAGTATTTGCCAACTGCGGACAGATATGTCTTGGCACCGAGAGAGTATACGTCGAGAGAAGCTTGTTCGAGCGTTTGGTAAACGCGCTGAAAGAACGCGCCGAGAGTCTGGTCATGGGTGATCCGTTCGACCCGAGCACTAGCTTGGGACCACTGATCAGCCTGGAGCACCGAGATAAGGTACTCCATTACTACGAAGACGCCGCTTTACAAGGCGCCGAAGTAGTGACCGGCGGTGGTACCGCCGAACTCGACCGGCGTTACGCAGCTGGCAGTTGGGTCCAGCCAACCATCTGGACGGGGCTACCCGAGGAGTCGTCGGTCAACCGCGAGGAGATCTTCGGACCATGTTGTCATATCCGACCTTTTGATGCCGTGGAAGAAGCCATCGCGCTCGCGAACGACACCGACTACGGTCTGGCTGCCACCGTGTGGACACAGGACGTGTCCAAAGCGAACTATGTCGCGACCCATATCGAGAGCGGCATCTGTTGGGTCAACTGCTGGTTTCTGCGCGATCTTCGCACGCCGTTTGGGGGCACCAAAAAATCCGGTATCGGACGCGAAGGTGGACACTACTCATTTGAATTTTATAGCGAGATCCAGAATGTATGCGTCAAATTTTGAAATGGACGCGGTGCAGCGATAGGGCTCACTGTTTGCTAAACCTATTCATCGACACCATATACATGGTGACTATAGTGACGTGCATAACTAGAGTTAAACATCCACACGTCATTGGGCACGGCTGTCCCACAAAAATGGGAATAGGGTCAAAACCTTGACGGCGAAGCGATTCACACTGTGAACCGCACTATGCATATGGTCGGTCATTGCTCTCCTTTGTCAAAAGCGCGCAGCGCTTATCCGGAATCGAGCTATTCCAAGATTGACTGGATGCCGGATAACGCCTGTGGCGTTTCCGGCATGACGGTAGTGAATTTATGGGGACAGCAGTGGTCATTGGGATACTTTCACTCCGCAGGTAATGGTTAAGCCGAACCGATGTTATTCATCCACAGCAATGTTCCAGTCCAAATCGCTAAGATCGCTCTCAGGGAACACTGCATGGATCAGCGCGTTTAGCGAACCTGTGTCCTCGCGATCTGAATCAGCACCAAGCCATTGAACGTACGTTGCGAGATTGGCGACAGCGTCAGCAAACCGGTCGCGCTCACCGAGCCTGTGCCATTTTCTGGCTATTGATTCCATAGCATTCTGCGCGATCCGCTCTGATTCAACCTCGGCCGCCAATACTTTGGCACGCACGTCCATTGCTCCTTCGAGGTCCGCTAACTGTTGCACACCTTTAATCGTATCGCGAACGCGCCGTAGCGGCCGAGTGACCTCTTTGCGCCAATGCTCCACGCAGGTATCGGTTTCGGCAATCTGCGACTTTGACAGGCGACCGCGCTCTGTGGCGGCCATCCAGCAACAGAAAAACAACAGATTAACGTCTGCGCCGTGCTTGTCTTGTAACGCGATTACGGCGGGCTGCACACCCTCGCTACCGTAATGAATGAGGGTAAACTCCCAAAGACCTATGTCTTTATCTAGCTCAGACCCCGGCATTCGAACCTCCATAAACGATTTGTTCTAGATCTTAGTTTGGGCATCAATTCTCCGAAAAATTTCCGACCGCCGTGTAGACCATTTGGAAGCTTACGCGGTGGAAGGTAATAATACGTGACCGACAAGCCACTGCGACAAGGAGCATACCATGGCCGCGAACCACTTGAGCGACCTGCGGACGATTATCGAGGACCTGGATCAAATGGGTCGTCTGGTCCGGGTGACATCCCAGGTGGACTTGAACCTTGATCTTGCTGGCATTGCCGCAAAACTAGAGGGCGGTCCGCGTGCGGTAGTGTTTGAAAATGTCAAAGGACACACGGCGCCGGTTTTTACTGGTCTCTATTGGTCTCGCGAACTGCTGGCAGACCTGATGCGACGAGAAGAGCGAACACTGCCTCAGTTCATCTCAAGTTGCATCAAGAATTGGCAGCAAAAGCCTATGGACCCGGTGATAATAAAGCACGGGCCGATCATGGACGATGGCGACGGGTCGGTGGATTTATCGACCCTGCCAATACCCATTCATGCGCAGAAAGACGGTGGTCCCTATTTCGACGCCGGTGTGGTCATCGCCCTTGATCCGGAAACCGGGGTACGCAATGCTTCCATCCAACGCTTTATGGTGGTGGACAAGGAAACGCTACATGTCAATATCGACGCCGGGCGTCATCTCGAACTCTACCTCAATAAGGCAAAGGAAAGGGGTGAGAGCTTGCCGTTCTCGCTGAACTGCGGTGTGGGGCCCGGACTGCACTTCGCCGCAGCCACACCCGCCGAAGCCGCACCACCGGACACTGACGAACTCGGCATCGCCAGCGAGTTCCATGGGGCGCCGCTAGAGCTCGTAGAGGGCAAGGTGTTGCCGGTACATATAGTTGCCAATGCCGAATACGCACTAGAATGCGAGATGATCCCCGGTGAACTCGCGGATGAAGGTCCGTTCGCCGAGGTGACCGGATACTATGCCATGCGCGCGCCCAGACCGGTGGTACATGTGCGTGCGATCCACAAGCGCCGAAATCCGATTTTCCAAACCATCATCTCTGGGGTCGAGGTGTGGAATTCTGTCGGACTACTGGGTGAAGCAAACGTGCTGACTTTGCTTCAGCGACAAGTGCCAGGTGTGACAGATGTTTACTTCAGCCACGGCGGTTGCGGCTTCTATCACGCTGTGGTGCAGATTTCCCAGAAACGGGCCGGCTGGTCAAAGCAAGCCATCATGGCGGCGTTCGCCGCATTCCCACCGTTGAAGATGGTCACGGTAGTGGACGACGACGTCGATATTCGCAGCTCCAGCGACGTGGAGTGGGCGATGACTACGCGGATGGATCCAAAGACCGGCATCATCACTATCGAGAATGTTTTTGGCCACGGCTTGAATCCAAGCTTTCCGGATTACATCGGTACAAAAGTAGGATTCGACTGCTGCCGACCCTACCCACATACTTATGAATATGACCGGGCCTCTTATAAGCCGATGGATCTCGGGGCAGTAGAGATGGCCATTTCCGATATCAAACGACCGGCGGACCGTCCCCCCTCACCACAGCCGGCAAGTGCGGACACCAAGGCCAGTGGCGGCAGTGGAATGTAGGCTGCCCGCCCAGGCTGGCTTAACCCACTGACGGTAGACCAGCCAGTGCCATAGCGCCCTCAGCGGCGTCATACTCGTGATCCACAAGCGCGCCCGCCAAGTAATCCGTGTAGGCCTGCATATCGAAGTGGCCGTGACCGCAGAGATTAAACAGAATCACTCGTGAAGTCCCTTCTCGCTTGCAGCGAAGCGCCTCATCGATCGCGGCTTTGATGGCGTGGGTCGCCTCGGGGGCGGGTACGATGCTCTCGGTACGACTGAATGTAATCCCCGCCTCAAAGCATTCGCCTTGCCGGTAGGCTCGGGACTCGATCAGGTCGAGATCCTGGAGGTGGCTGACCAGCGGTGCCATACCATGATAACGCAAACCCCCTGCGTGAAATCCCGGTGGGACAAAGGCCGAACCCAACGTATGCATCTTAACCAGTGGCGTGAGGCGCGAGGTATCGCCAAAATCGTAAGCGAACTTGCCACGTGTCAGCGTCGGACACGCCACGGGCTCAACAGCGATCACCCTAAGGTCTTTGCCGTCTCTGAGCTTGTTGCCTATAAACGGGAAGGCGATGCCCGCAAAGTTACTGCCACCACCAGTGCATCCGATGACAATATCCGGATAGTCATCGGCCATTTCCAGCTGCAGCTGTGCCTCCTGTCCGATCACGGTTTGATGCATCAGCACATGATTTAGCACGCTACCAAGCGCGTAGTGGGTGTCGGCGTGCTGCTGAGCCTGCTCCACTGCTTCGCTGATTGCGATGCCTAAGCTCCCAGTACTATCGGGTGTTTTCGCCAGAATCTCTCTCCCGGCCTGGGTCTCTTCGCTAGGGCTCGCGACGCAGCGGGCACCATACACCTCCATCATCGCCTTACGGTAAGGTTTTTGCTGGAAACTCACTTTCACCATGTAGACAGTGAGCTCCAACGCAAACAATGCGCACGCATAGGCGAGTGATGAGCCCCACTGCCCGGCTCCGGTTTCTGTCGCGAGCTTGTGCGTGCCCGCTTGCTTGTTATAAAAGGCCTGGGCCACAGCAGTGTTGGGTTTATGACTGCCGGCGGGGCTTACTCCTTCATATTTGTAGTAGATGCGGGCCGGTGTATCGAGGGCATGCTCGAGCCTGCGTGCACGATAAAGCGGGGTCGGTCTCCAATAACGGTAAATCTCACGCACGGGCTGCGGGATATCGATGTAGCGTTCCGCGCTCATCTCCTGCTGAATCAGCTCCATGGGGAACAGCGGCGCCAGATCATCTGGGCCGATCGGCTGACCCGTGCCCGGATGTAACGGTGGCACAAGCGGCTGCGGCAAGTCGGCCTGAATGTTGTACCAGGCTTTGGGAATCTGGGATTCTTCCAGTTGATATTTCACCGTGTCCGTCATCTGAGGATCCTGTGTTTCGCTAAAATTGAACTCTTGGCCCATTTTGGGCCAATCTCGAGATTACGACAACAACCCCGCGGTCGTAGCTGGTGAAGCCCTCGTTTCTCTGGAGAAGACCACCCCACGAGATTCCTGGTATAAAGGACCTGACCGTGCGGGCTTAGATGAGGAGCGTCCGTCTTGAAGAAACTGATCGTCGGGATTTCAGGAGCGAGTGGGGCAGTCTATGGCATTCGTCTGCTGGAAGTGCTGCGAGACACCAAGGATATCCAGACCCTTCTCGTCATCAGTAACACCGCAAAACAGACTATTCGCCTGGAAACAAACTGGAGCATCAATCATGTAGAGGCATTGGCCGATGAAGTTTATGCCTTCAGTGACGTAGCGGCGTGCATCTCGTCCGGCTCACACAAGACCATGGGCATGATTATCGCCCCATGCTCAATTAGGACACTGTCGGGCATTGCACATAGCTACAGCGACAATCTATTACTGCGCGCGGCTGATGTAACACTAAAGGATCGCCGCCGATTGCTGCTATTGCTGCGCGAGACCCCACTACATCTGGGCCATGCGCGGCTTATTGTAGGCGCGACGGAGGCCGGTGCGGTGGTCATGCCCCCGGTACCCGCTTTCTATCATCGACCCAAAACGATTGACGATATCGTTAACCAAACGGTCAACCGCGTGCTGGATCAGTTTGATATCGAGTTGGAACACGACTTGTTCGAACGTTGGCAGGGGGCCCGCGCAAGAAGGCGAGATAAGGAGTGATATGTCCATGAGTTCGGAATCCTCACATGCCGAAGAGCATTATCGGACCCTGCTGGATATTGTCAAACATCGCAGCACGAATCGCGCGTTCGATCCAGAATACATCGTCCCCGACGAGCATTTCGAGATGATTCTCGAGGTGGCACGTCACGCGCCTTCCGGGGCGAATTCACAACCCTGGCACTATATCGTGGTGAGGGATGCGGCTGGTCAAAGCAACGCTTACCGATCGCTTTAAGGCAGAGCAGCGTGAACGCGCCAAACTAAAAATGCGATTTCCTACTCCCAACTATGAAGGGATGAGAACCGCCCCGGGGATGATCGTGGTCGCTGCTGATTTTCGGTTTGTCAATGCATTCCCTGTGCTAAACGATGGGTCTGAACGGGACCGAATGTACAAACAGAACGCAGAACGGATTCTGTTGCAGAGCGTGGCAGCCTCGGTGATGTCGGCGCATCTCGCCGCCGCGGCCCTTGGCTATGCCGTGTGGTGGATCACTGCCATCGGTCAAGAGGCGATTCAACGGGAGTTCAAGCCGAGTCTCGGTGTGCCGAATGAGCTATCGATCATCGACATCATGTGCTTCGGCCCACCGCTCAAGCCATCCTAATAAACGGTGGAAGAAAGAACTC
>JAOTYS010000088.1 GCA_029861795.1 Gammaproteobacteria bacterium
ACGGATATGGACCGGCTTCCGTCGTATTCAAGTGGAATGTGTTAGCGCCGAATCGTTGCCCAATCTGATTACTGACTTGGTAGGGGGGGGCCGTCGCGAGTTCCCCGATGTTGACTGCGTCAGCATTGCATCCGTTGACCTGGAGTACGAGATCTCGCGAATCCTGGCCGTAGACGACGAGGCATCAAGCCTGGACGGGAAGTTCTTGATTGTTAGCAAAGAGAAGCTCGAACAGTTACTTCCTGATACGACAAAACCGTGGCTTGGTCCCTGCTCTGCAGATATCCAGTCGACATTGTTCCCAGGTTACGACAAGCCGCTTGGATCCGTTGCACTCGCGCCATTGCGCTTAGGTGATGAGCTGATCGGCTGTCTCAACCAAGGTAGCCGCGATCGTCGCCATTTTTCCGCAGGCACCGCAACGGAGTTGCTCGAGCACCTCGCCTCGATCGTTGCGATGTGTATTCAAAATACGGTGAACAAAACACGACTCGAGCGTCATGGGTTAACCGACCCTTTGACCGGTGTGGCTAATAGACGTCAGCTAGAGCGTCGGCTATTGGAGGAGATCGAACGCTGGCAACGCCATGGCCACGATCTCACTTGCGTGATGATTGATATCGACCATTTTAAGAAGGTGAACGATTTGTATGGTCACAGCATGGGCGATCGAGTGTTGCAGGATGTAGCAAAAACCTTGGGTCATGGCCTACGTTCAAGTGACATCTTGTCACGCTACGGTGGTGAAGAGTTTCTGTTGGTACTACCAGAGACAGCGCTAAAGAAAGCCACAACCATGGCAAGACGTTTGCACCGTAGACTGGCACAACTGAAATACACGACCGACCACACCGAACCACTTGGCATCACGGTGTCCATTGGCGTAGCAGCGATCGAGCCCGGCACGTCACAATCGTCTGAACTATTAGCACAATCCCTGATCGAGAGATGTGATGCAGCGCTTTACCAGGCCAAACGTACTGGTCGCAACAAGGTCGTGGTTGCTGGATAGACGGCTCACTACTCATGATATCAGCAAAAAGGAGAACCTCTGTGAGCTATGTTATCCCCTTTGGAGAACCCCCAACTCTGGACGTCCTTGGAACAGACCAGCGTTTCCCGGTTCGTCGAATCTATTGCGTGGGTCGAAACTATGCCGATCATGCGATCGAGATGGGACACGATCCCGACGCAGAACCGCCATTCTTTTTTCAGAAGCCTGCCGATTCAATCCTACCGAGCGGTGGCGACTTTCCTTATCCGCCTATGTCCAAAGATGTGCACTATGAAATAGAACTGGTCGCCGCTCTGGGCTCCGGGGGAACCGACATTCCTGCGGAAAAAGCGCTCGAGTGCGTCTTTGGATATGCTGTTGGCATAGATATGACGCGACGTGATCTGCAGGCTGAAGCGAAAAAAATGGGTCGCCCATGGGAGGTCGGAAAGGCTTTCGATTTTTCCTCCCCCTGCACCCGAATTCATACTGTGCGACAGCTCGGCCATCCCTCCACCGGCGCAATTTGGCTTAAAGTAAACGGCGACACACGTCAGCAATCGGATATTTCGCACATGATCTGGAAAACGCCCGAAATCATCGCGCATTTGTCGAGACTATTTACCCTGGCCGCGGGGGACTTGATCTTCACCGGCACGCCTGCTGGCGTCGGACCCATCGTGCCGGGAGATCTCATTCAAGGCGGGGTGGAGAATGTCGACGAGATCAAGATTCAAGTGGCGTAGACCACCACTTCTTACCGGCGTCATCAAGATGACGGCTGACTACGGCTAACCTGTCGGCACTACCACCAGCTGCGAGATCACCACATGGGGCGGTTGCTGTAGCGCAAATACTACGGTTCGCGCAACGTCTTCCGGTTGCAAGCTGGTCCCATGTTGTTGGTAGAACTCCTTGGCCTTGACGGCATCGTCCCAACGGGTTTGCGCAAATTCGGTGCGCACCAGTCCAGGACAAATTTCGGTGACTCGTACACCCGTGTCCGCGTAGTCCATACGCAATGATTCACTAAACCCATGTACCGCGTGCTTGCTACCGGAATAAATCGTTCCAGTGGCGTATGGTTGAAAGCCTGCTGTGGAACCGATGTTGACAATATGACCGCTATCGCGCTGCAACATGCCTTCGATCACTTTACGAGTTACCCGGATGAGTCCAATCACATTGGTCTCGATGATGCTTGCCCATTGCGCCATCGTGCCTTGGTCAAAACGTCGGCGACCGCCCACGTCATGCCCGGCATTGTTAACCAGAATATCTATTTCATCCCAGCCGCGGGGTAGACGATCGTACAGACTATCTACTGAGTAATCATCGGTCACGTCCAGGGTGACCGCACGGGCGGTGTCGCCTAAGCGCTCAGACACCGTATTAATTTGATCGAGGCGACGTCCAGAGCAGATAACCCGACAGCCAATGTCAACTAGGGCTGTTGCCGTAGCCGCACCAATGCCGCTGCCGGCACCAGTAACCAGTGCCGTGGTTCCTGGACGTGGATATGCTTGCGCTGTCATGATCAGCTTCCCTTTTGGTTAAGCTGCGGCATGATACGCGATATGGACTACCCGTGAATCATCGACTAATGGATGTTTTAGATGTTCGCTCTCCTGTCGCCGAAGCAATGGCCCACGGGAAAGCCGTTGTGGCGCTGGAATCCACAGCCATTTCCCATGGCTTGCCGTGGCCTCACAATATTGAAACCGCGAGCGCGATGCAGCAAGCCATCCGCGAGGAACGCGCCGTGCCCGCAGTTATTGGCATCAGTGCCGGGCGCATTTGTGTGGGACTCACTGATGCCGAGCTCGAACGCTTCGCAAAAAACGAAGACATCGAAAAAGCCAGCCGACGCGATCTCGCCGCGTTATTGACTCAGCGCTGTGATGGCGCCACCACCGTAGCGGGCACACTGACCTGTGCCGCCATGGCAAACATAGACATTTTTGCTACTGGTGGAATCGGCGGCGTACACCGTGGCGCAGAGACCACGCTCGATATCTCCGCCGACCTCACTGCATTGGGTCGTTACCAACTTGCGGTGGTGTGTAGCGGTGCCAAATCGATTCTGGATTTACCAAAAACGTTAGAAGTATTAGAAACAGAGGGGGTGACGGTTGTCGGCTACCAGACAGACAGCTTCCCCGCATTTCATTGCCGCGACAGTGGTCTTGCAGTGGACTATCGCGTGGACACCCCAGAACAGGCAGCCAAGCTAATTGCCGCAAACCGTCAAATTTGCGGGGCCGCGTGCGTACTCATCGTCAATCCAGTTCCCATTGATGCGGCACTCGGTCTTACACAAGTCGAGCGATGGATCGCGCAGGCGCTTACAGAGGCTGAGGCGGAAGGAGTCAGCGGCAAAGACGTTACCCCATTCTTGCTGGAGCGCTTGAGCGTCCTGAGCAAAGGTAAAACGCTACGAGCAAACAAATCGCTGCTGCGGGACAACGCCCAGGTCGCGGCGCAGATTGCGGTGGCCTTGGCTGGTCTTGAGTCATGACAAAACGTACCGGCGAGAACATCTTGTAGGGCTTCAACGTCCATAGCCCGCTTGTTGGTGACGCGCAAGCGCGTCCCAGTCGATATCGACACCCAGGCCCGGCGCATCGGGTAACACTGCCCGCCCACCGTCTATTGAAATCCCATCTCGTACGAGTGCCTCTTTACCCCATTCGAGAAAAGATTGATGACCCTCGCAGTCTACTGGGTAATGATCGCGACACACTGCAGCGATATGACACACCGCGGTGTCTCCCACAAGGGTGTAGGGATTGGTGTCCACGCTTACACCGATTCCAGCGCTCTCACATATGGCGATTGTTTTTGCGGCTTCAAAAAATCCTCCAAGGCGATTCAGCTTTAACACAATACGGTCGCATGCTTGCATGCGTGCAATCTGTGACATTCTTTGTGCCGACCAGACCGACTCATCCAGAATAACCGGTACCCCACCTTGTGCCCGTACGTGGCGGGTACCTTCTAAGTCATCGTAAGGCAGAGGTTGTTCTATGGAGAGATTGTCGTAGTGGGCAAAACGACTCAACGCGCTGACCGTCCATGCAGCACTCACCCATCCTTGATTGGCGTCCGCGTCAACATAGACATTTCGTGGGGTCACATCCAGCGCCGCTTCGAGCTTAGCGAGTTCAGATAAAAAATGCGTTCGGCTCCAACCCTTACCTAACAACACGTCTCCCACCTTAACTTTCAGTCCGGTAAAGCCGAGGTCGACAAAGTGTTTACACGCCGCTGCCATTTCTTCTGGGGTCTTATGATAGAGGTTAGTTAGAAGCTCAAATTTACGACGATACCCACCACCTAGCAGCATATGCACTGGCACGCCTTGTGCTTTGCCGACCAGGTCGTACAACGCCATATCCACACCGGAGCGGGCGGTACGCCCTCCTGGCATGCCACCGCCATAGGCGGCCTCCATCAAATGATGACAATGCGCGAAGTTCCGTGGGTCTTGTCCACAAAGCGCTTGGTCATAAATTCGAAGGCATTCATCGATTTGCTCGACGGTCTCACCCAGATACCATTGTTGACTCGATGCCTCCCCCACACCGTAGTCTCCGGATTCCTCCGTCACTTTTACTATGAACGATGGCAACTTACTGGGCCACACGTATTCGTCTTCGACCCACGCCTCCTTTACCGCCCTGGGATAGAGCCGAAACGCCTCAACCTTCGCTATTTTCATTTCATATGCCTCAACTTCGTGTGGCCATGCTCGTAGGTAGCGGCATCATACTCTCAACATTCAAGGTACGGGAATCGATCTTAGATCAACAGACGAGCCGGCATTCATTCTCGTCTCGGCACCTGTCATGATATGGTTGCCCCCCAACGAAGACCATACCAGCGATGAACGACAATAGCCTAAGGTCCGTTTTGATCACCGGTTCGGGCAGCGGCATCGGTGCGGCCATCGCTCGCCGTCTAGCGGGTCCCGGCACAGGAATCGTAGTCCACGCACATCATAATAAGACAGGATGCGAACTTGTCGCCGAAGAGCTCCGCAAAAGCGGCGCCCAAGCGGTGATTTCCTTAGGGGATCTGGGTGATGACACCACCCCTGGAGATCTAGTTGATTGCGCGGTGCAAAGTTTCGGCGGGCTAGATGTGCTCATCGCTAACGCCGGCTTTCCAATACCAAAATCTTTTGGCGAGGCTGATAGTAACGATCTTAATCAATGCTACAAGGTGATGACCGCTGGTTTTTTTCAAATGGCAACGCACGCGCTGCCGTATCTACGAAAGTCAGATTGTGGCCGGGTGGTTGCCATCAGCACTTTGAATGCCCATGTGTTTCGGCCGACCTATCCGGTCTATCCCGCTTCTGCCGCCGCCAAGTCCGCCGTTGAAGCTCTGGTGCGCTCTCTGGCAATACGGCTTGCAGCGAACCAAGTAACGGTCAACTGCATCGCGCCTGGATTGATAAAAAAGGATCCCGATACCCCTCAGTTTTATACCGAGGAGGAGCATCATCAGCTTCTCAGTCAGGTCCCCCTAGGACGCATGGGAGAGCCAAAGGAAGTGGCAGCACTGGTCGCATTTCTCGCGGGCCCCGACGCCGCATACATCACCGGACAAGTCATCCATATCAACGGCGGCATCGTGTGAAAAGACACTACGTGCCGTTTGATGACTCATGGCGGATGCCCATCGATGTCACCGTCAGCCGAGCGGTACGCGCAGGTGATCTGATCTTCACCTGTGGGCAAGTCGATCTGGATAAACACGGTCAGCCTCAGCACGCCGGCGACCTAGTGGCGCAAACGACCTGCGCAATGCGTCATTTGTATAGCGTGCTCGACCACGCCGGTGCACATCCTCAAGATATCGCACATCTGCATGTCTTTTATCACAATGATGGTAACGTGGATGAAAGGGAGTACCGTTGCGCTGTCGCCGCAACACTGCACAACCACCCATCTCCGGTTACAGTGTTCACGCCGCTTCCCTATTTCTTCTATCCAGGCGTGGAAGTAGAGATCGACGCCATCGCCATTCGTTGCGATGCCAATATTTCTGCAAAAAAGCAGACGTTTCCCGGCGCAGTACAGCACGATGATTTGATCTTCGCCGTCGGCGAGCCTACTCGCGATCGCACCGGAAGAGTTAGCGATCCAGACAATCTGTTAGGCCAGACTGAACAGGCACTGGCGACGGTAGAGGAGCGGCTCGCCGAGTGTGGCGCCCACTTCAATGATGTGCTTAAGATCACAATTTATCTGAGTGACCTCGGGCAACAGGCAATATCCTCTGCAGAGAATCTCATTGCAGCACACTTTGCCGAGTCGCGCCCCGTATCCACCACTGTGATACTGGCTACCCCAGGACTACCAGGTGAGACGATCCGGCTGGAGGCCATCGCGGTGCGTGCGGGAGGCGAAGAAGGTGCGCAAAAGGTCTATTTCAACCCAGAGCAACACTGGCAAAGATCAGAAACGTTGCCGTATTCCCAGGCAATCCGATGCGGTAATCTAATGTTTATCGGTGGACAACTCCCTCTGGACACAAGGGGCAAGGTACTACATCGAGATGATCTTGCAAACCAAACACGAGTGGTAATGGAGTACATGGGAAAACTCCTTCACGGTACCGGTGTCGACTTCAATCAAGTGGTCAAGGTGAACACTTATTACACCAGCTCGGGCGACCCTGCGGAGCTCCACACAAACCTGAAGATTCGTTGCGCTTACTTCACTGACCCCGGACCTGCCTCCACTGGGATCCCGGTGCCTGGGCTGAGACCAGATGGCGCGATGATCTCGGTCGACGCAATCGTTGTGGCAACTTGAAACGAATCAGTACGAGTGCAGCGGCTTAAAAGCCTGCAATCGAATTCAACAATCTTTCAAAACCAGTTTGCTGCTAAGTGACTGCAGTCGGCGATCCACTATCCCCATCGCATCGAGATGGTCAAGCGTATTCACCACATAATCCAAGTTTGGACCCGTCGTGCCCACAGCGTGGCGTACTGCTCGGGCGACATGATCAGTTGACAGCCTGCCGGCGTACTGCGGGTGCTCTCTTTTGACAGTAAACGTGAGTGCTGACACGCGTTCGCCTCCGTCGACAAATGTGTCGATTAGGCGAGGCGTGTAAACGTTACTGATTAATTCCCGACGATAGAGATAATCGACCACTGCTTCTCGGTCAGCGGCATGCACGCGATACCCCCTGCCAACACACGAACCGCCGGCATCCAGCCCAAACACGAGACCAGGTTTTGACCGAGTGCCCCGGTAGTACCATGACCAGATACACAGCGAACGGTGAAAACCATATATCTTGGCATGCGACGCATGCAAGTAAGGAATGTCGGGATTCCACATTAGCGAACCATAAGCAAACACCCAAAGATCCCCGTGTGGAATGTCTAGATCAGGAGTATCGAGTTCCTCAAAAGGAACTGCAGGTGGGAATGTATTCATTAGTCTGCATCGGTGCGCAATACACGTCCGGTATCGATATTGCCCACATAGATTCCATAGGTCCCCTGTTCGCGTTCCGAAATGTAGCGCTCCAGGATAATTCGAATGACTGGGAACGCCAGTTCGTCCCACGGGATCTGGTCTGCCCTAACCAACTTTACTTCGAGGCTCTCAGCGCCTGCTTGAAAACTTTCACATTTCATTTGGCCACGAAACATGATGTACACCTGATTGATGCGAGGAATGCTAAAGACCGAATAGAGCTGACCGATCTCGACGCTGGCCCCACTTTCCTCAAGGGTCTCACGTGCCGCGGCCTCCTCTGTGGTCTCGCCCATTTCCATAAAACCAGCTGGTAGGGTCCATAGCCCTTGGCGAGGCTCAATTGCCCTGCGGCACATCAAGATCCGATTCCCCCATTCTGGGATACACCCCGCCACGATCTTCGGGTTCTGGTAGTGGATGGTTTCGCAGGCCTCGCATACGTGTCGCGCTAGGTCATCCCCCGGTGGGATTCTCTGTACAACGCGGGCACCGCAACTACTGCAGAAGTTCATTAGAGGAGGTTATGGTAACGATCCAACTTGGTGATCTCGGCTGCCCTATGTTCGCATCGACTGGCAACCTTGGCGAAATCCTTATCAGATCGTAGTTTGACCGTAGCACGAAATCAACTAGCAGGCCCAGTAGCTCAGACCACTATCGCACCTAGGGCGCCTACGGCCAGAGGTCCAGGAGGTGTGTGGCCAACTTAAACAAACGCGACATTACTCGCGAAAGCCTGCTATCAAGCGTTCACCGGAACGCTGCGCCCCTTTCCATGGATGCCGTGGAAGTGGAATTGGCTTTCCGGTTACATTTCGATTTCGCTTCTCGATGAGAACCTTAGAGTCGGGGGAAACCTGAGGGGGCATACCATCGAGGATTAGGTGAGATTGAGCGCGGTGTGTCTCGGGAAAATACAATAGTGCGTCTAGCAGAGTTTAGGGAACAACACTCCGTCCGGTCGCATAAAATCGACGGTCGCGAGTGGCTTTACTTCGACTCCGAAGATCGAGCACCGCCAGACGCATCTGTCTTGGTCATGATCCCAGGAGCCTTCGGTGCAGCAGAAATATTCTGGAATCAGATCATCACCGTTGGCGACCGACTACGGATAGTATCTGTGACCCTACCAGCGATCGATAACATTGCGGACATAGTGGAAGGCATTGCCAAGTTCATGGACCGTCTTAATGTGCCTTCGGCCCATATGCTCGGATCGTCTCTGGGCGGATATGTAGTCCAGGTTTTCGCGTCTCGCTATCCGCACCGGCTGAATCAAATATTCATAGGAAACTCGTTACTCGACGCCTATGGACTGGCTAAACCTCCGACACCGGAGTTGGTGGCGAGAATGTCGGGTATAGAGTTACGCCAACAAATCATCGCCACCATCAACGCCTGGCCAGAATCCGATCCGACCCAGGAGAAACTCAAGCCACTGTTACAAGATCATGCCCAGAGGTGTCTTACCGACGACATGATCAAGACGCGTGCCGTAATACTGCACAATTTGCCCGAAGCTCCTGCAATTAAGGATTATCATCACCGGGCCGTGATTATCCAATGTGACGACGACGCTATGCTTAGCGAGGCGTGCAACGCACGTGTACGCCAGGAATTTATCAACGCAAAGCTTCATCGCTTCGCGACAGGCGGCCACTTCCCATACATCACTCGATCGGACGACTACTCGTCAATCATCGTGGATCGGCTGTTTTCGTGAAGCGGCAGGATTTGCTGTTAGGTCTTTCGGTGCCCGTCATCTGGGGCGCAGGGTTTATCTCTGCCAAAGCTGGTCTCGATCAGTTTCCCCCTATCCTGCTGATGGCCCTGCGGTTCACCCTAGCCGCTGCTGCACTGGTGTGGTTCGTGAAGCCGCCTTGGGGACAACTAGGACGAATAGGTCTCATCGCGCTAGTCAGCGCCGCAATTCAATATAGTCTGACGTTTACTGGTCTTGATGGATTAGACGCCTCCATTGCCATCATCGTAGTCCAATTGGAAGTGCCTTTTGCCGCGCTACTCGCTGCACTGTTTCTCAAAGATAATCTGGGTTGGCGACGTCTTTTTGGCATGGTACTGGCGTTTGTCGGTGTTGGACTCATCGCGGGTCAGCCACAAAGTGAACAAAATATGGTACCCCTTTTTCTAGTAATAGGCGGAGCATTCTCGTGGGCAGCAGGCCAAGTCATGATTAAGACCTTGAATCCGGTGGGAGGCCTTACCCTTATCGCTTGGGTAGCGGTATGGGCCGCACCGCAATTATTTGTATGTTCCTTTCTATTCGAGGAAGGTCAGCTACAGGCCATTCGCGAAGCCGATGCAAAGGGTTGGGGCATTGTCATCTATCTGGGGTTAGTGATGACGGCCCTTGGCTATACCATCTGGTACCATCTGCTGACCAAGTATGATGTAAATCAAGTCACGCCGTTCCTATTATTGCTACCCGTAACCACAGTGATGGGAAGTGTTCTAATTCTTGGTGAAACCCTCACTCCCATTGTTATCACAGGCGGAATCGTCGTGATCGTGGGTGTGGCCGTCATCCTTTCTTATAGAAGAGTCGCCGTCTCCACATAAGTGCAAAAGTCAATACTATGAACACAGACAGAGATCCCTGCCCCATCCCAGAACTTTGTCGCCTATCGGCAATACGAGTGGTTGAATTGCTGAAAAAAGGTGAAGTGACTCCGCTAGAGCTTGTCGATGCCGCGGCCGAGCGTATTGCCCAGACCGATCATCATCTCAACGCCTTGCCCACATTGTGCATCGAGCGTGCCCAGGAACACGCCAAACGCATCATGAAAAACGGCAACATCGATTCGAACGTCCCTGGACAGCTCACCGGTCTACCCGTTGCGATCAAGGACTTGATGCCGGTGGCCGAGGTACGCACCACTTATGGCTCGCTGATCTTCGCCGACCATATTCCATCCCAATCTGACATCATGGTGGAACACCTGGAGCGAAACGGGGCCATTGTGATCGGTAAGTCCAACACCCCGGAGTTTGGCGCTGGCGCCAGCACCTTCAACGACGTGTTCGGCAAGACACACAATCCCTGGAATATCGACAAATCGGTGGCAGGATCCTCTGGCGGTTCAGCGGCCGCGGTAGCGGCCGGCCAGGTGTGGCTGGCTACCGGTTCCGATTTAGGAGGGAGCTTACGCACGCCGGCGAGCTTCAATTCCGTTGTAGGCTTACGCCCAAGTCCTGGCCGTGTTGCCCGCGGCCCGATACTGCAGCCGTTCTCAACTCTATCTGTAGATGGACCCATCGCACGTAACGCGGCGGATGCGGCTTTGTTTCTAGACGCTATGTGCGGACAACATATGGCGGATCCCCTGTCGCTCCCTGTGCCCCCCAACTCATTTCTCGATGCGGTCCGCATTGCAACACCGCCAAAGCGTATTGGCTTCAGCCCCGACCTTGGTATCGTTCCGGTGGATCCTGAGGTGATCGCCTGCTGTCGGACGGCTGCGCAACGGTTCCACGACATGGGTTGTGTGGTAGAGGAGGTCTGCCCAGACTTTTCCGAAGCGATCGATTGTTTCCAGACGCTGCGCGCGGCAATGTTTGCCACCGAACACGCAGAAGATCTGCGTCTGCATCGAGACAAACTCAAGCCCGAGCTCATCTGGAATATCGAAAAAGGCCAAGCCCTTACCGCAAAAGAGATCGCTCGGGCCATCGAGGCACGCACTCGGCTTTATCGTAACGTGGTTTCATTCTTCGGCGGCTACGATCTGTTGTTATGCCCCGCGGCCATCGTGCCACCCTTCGATGTGGATACTCGCTATGTGGACGAAGTGGACGGGCACAAATTTGATAACTACGTACACTGGATCAGCATTACCTTTGCCATCACGCTCACCAGCTGTCCGGCAATTTCAGCGCCCGCGGGCTTCTCCACCCACGGACTCCCCATCGGTCTGCAAATTGTAGGCCCACCACGGGGAGAGGCCAGCGTATTGGCTGCCGCCGCCCTGCTGGAGCAAGCCACAGGTCATGCTGAGCGAGTGCCGCTCGATCCTATGGATGGAAACGGTCGGAAGCTAGTCTCACCATAAAAATCCGTCCGCGCCACGGCGACCGGTTAGCCATGGCATAATCGGGATCACAACCTGCCAAAGGAATGATCTCAGTGTCTGGCCAACATTTCCTGTTTGTTCCAGGACCCACCACCGTCCCCCAGGACATTATGAACGCCATCAGCGCGCCCATGGAGGACCATAGGTCGTTGGCCTTCCCCGAACTGACCCATTGTGTGCTTGACGATTTGAAAGAGGTTTTCAAAACCAAATCGGGCCGCGCGTTCGTGTTTCCCGCGTCAGGCACCGGCGGCTGGGAAATTGCACTGACCAATACCTTATCGCCGGGAGATACCGTCATCGCTTCAAGGATCGGCCACTTCAGTAATCTGTGGATCAATATGTGCAAGCGACTCGGCTTGGAGGTAATCGAACTGGAGGCCGAGTGGGGTGAAGCCGCACCCATCGAGCGCTATCAGGAGCAGTTGGCAATGGATCGCAATCACCGCATCAAGGCCGCCTTAATTTGCCACAACGAAACCTCCACCGGTGTAACCAGCGATGTGGCTGGCTTGCGACGCGCCATCGACGATGAAGGACACAGTGCCATGTTGTTGGTGGATGGGGTGAGTTCTATCGCCAGTATTGATTTCAATATGGACGCGTGGGGTGTCGACTTTGCTGTGGCTTGCTCGCAAAAAGGTTTCATGTTGCCTGCGGGACTCGCCATTACCTGCGCTAGCGAGAAGGCGTTGAACGCATTCCAAAAAAAGACACGGACACCGCGTGCTTACTTTCGCTTGCAGGATATGATCGAGGCCAACGACACCGGTTATTTTCCGTTTACCCCGTCGCTCCCCATGTTACGCGGGCTACGCGCGTCATTGCGCCGGCTTCTCGACGAAGGACTGGACAATGTATTCGCCCGTCACCACCGACTCGCCGGAGGCGTGCGCCGAGGCATAAGAGATGGCTGGGGTCTTGATCTGTGCGCACGTCAGCAAGGAACGAAATCGGATACGGTGAGCGCCATCATGATGCCCGACGGCTTTGATTCCAATGAGGTAATCCGACTGGCACAGTTAAAGTACAACCTAGCCCTGGGTGCGGGGTTGTCCAAGGTTTCCGGTAGACTCTATCGCATCGGACACCTTGGGGATCTTAATGAATTGATGCTGTGCGCAGCGCTTAGCGGGGCGGAAATGGCGATGCGAGACATTGGTATCGACGTGACACCGGGCAGTGCAGTCGCAGCGGCCAGCGAGTATTGGCGCAGCGATAAGCAATAAACTTCAT
>JAOTYS010000516.1 GCA_029861795.1 Gammaproteobacteria bacterium
AATACACGGCGAACGATTATTGACAAATTCGGATGGTCTAAAGAAGAATTCCGAGTCAAGGTTGAGAACGTTTTCAAACCAGTCAACGTCGCGTTAACACGCGCCAAAGTCCCCCCACAAAAAATCATTATCTTCGATTCAGCATTCGATCATTGTATCCCCAAGACAGCGCGAGACGCTCTATGGAAAGCGTTGGGTCAACCAGAGCGCTACAGTTTTCTGTATGGACACAAGACTTCGTTCCTGAGCATGACTCCCTTAGGGTTCAACTTCATGAGAGGAAAAATCTATGAGTTTTTTGGGGCCCGCGGGACGCTGTAGCGACGTGTCCAATCCTGTTCCACCTCAGAGACTGTGCCTGATAGATAGACAAGGATTCTCAAGAATAAATTTCTGTGAACATATCACCTGCTCGAGCTGTGTGCAGCCTGATACCTACGAGCCTCATCGATGACGACTTGTTCCTCCACGATACGATCGGGGTCCGGGCCTCGCGCAATCAGATTGCGGATAATCGCCAAGGCCTCGTCGCTGCGCTCGGGTCGGTACTCCAGTAGCGCCTGTGCGAAATACAAAGCATTGTGTGCATCAGTCGGATACAGCTTAAAAGCGCGTTCTAACTCGTGTACTGCCTTTTCGCGGCTCACCCACCAAGTGACCCATGGAAGTCTCGGTGCTTGGGCGTGAAGTCGACCAAGTATCCTGTGACCGCCTGCACGCTCATAATGCGAGTCCAGATTGATGACAAAGGTGGCGTAATCTCGGATACGGTCCGCAACCCCCATCCGCGCTGCACGCAGCTTTCCAGCAGTCTTTGCCCAGGATCCCCAGCTCACGGCCGCCCAGAAATGGATCGCCGCTGCGTCAACGCTGGCATCGTTAGTGCTATCACCGCTTGATAGTTCATGACTGCTGAGATCCGTCGAAAGAATGTTGGATTGTTTGACGACTTCAATGGCTGTCTCGGCGACTTCGATGGCACGTTGAAATATAAGTCGCTGATCGCCTTTGCGAGACAAAGTGAAGGCACCCTTGAAGTACAATGCTCGCATCAGCTTCCAATATGGTGCGATATCACGGTTCGATCCGCTGACTCTATCCTCGTAACACTCGATCATCTGATCTATCGCGTCAGCGCCAGCATGATCATCGGTAATAAGCTCAGCCCGCTTCGACCAAACCGCATCGGGATCTACCGCGCAATCAGCCCTAAGCGAGTAGGGTGCGCCGGCTACAATCAAGGCAATGAAACCGAGGAAAATTTTGACCATTGAGTCAGTTCAAGTGATGATTTGCTCTGAGCGGCATGAGGAATCTGACTCCGATTCAATGTCGCCAATCGACATTAGATGTGGCCAGGGCAGCTCAGGATCCGAATGTGGAACTGTCCCGCGAGCGGATTGTCCCTTGATCATAAGCAGGCGAATGCCTTACTCAGTCCTGATTGTTATCTTCGGTGTCGCGATCAATCTATCTGTAGCGAATAAATGCGTTTCTTAACATATCAAAAGCCGCAGCGCGAGTATGGAGTATCAGTATTGATATGTGGTGCGTGGGTATTGCTCTTAATGCTCCCATTGCTGGTCGTTTCAGTTGCCGTATCTGCGGCACAGCCGCGTGTACTGATCATCGCGATCGACGCTATCCCTTATGGTGTAGCGAAACAAGTTACCGATCCAAATTTGGGCGAGGCAGCAATATTCAAAGGTTTTAAAGGCCCTGCAGCGGTTATCTCGTCTTTCCCCTCAACATCCCACCTTGCGTGGACGGGCATACTGCAACCGTTCGATATTCCCAAGGCCAAAGGTTATGAGGCGCGATACTTCAATACACACACCCATAAAGTCCAAGGTGGGTTGGGTCTAGGATCCATATCAGCGCCATGGAAAGAGTTTTTTGACTGGAGAGTGAAGGGTTTGATTCGCAAGACTTGGGCATATGGTCGTCCTCGAAGCTATGGGCCAGTTGAACTCAGACGTGGATTGAAGGCATTCTCACGATCTGAGGATCCTGTATTTGCTTTCTATATCGTATCCACGGATGCCCTTGGTCATACCGCTGGACCAGAAGCCTTGGGAGAATTCTTAAAGAAGCTAGATCACTCTCTGACTGTGTTCAAGCAAGACCATCCGTCCATGCCGTTTTATACAGTGTTGATTTCTGATCATGGGATGAGCGGGGGCGAGCCACTAAAAAATTCTTGGCCTGCCGTTCAAAAACGCTTGCGACAGGAAGGGTTTCGTACCTCGCGACGTTTGTCCAACGAGAACAGCATAGTGATAATTGCCTACGGTCTCGTCTCTAGTTTCGTCGCCTACACGAACCAAGGCAAAGAATTGCTTGCCGCCTCTGCGATCTCATCAGTACCAGGGGTGGACATGTGTGCGATTCAAATGGAACATGGATATAGAGTCGTAAGTGCCCGAGGCGATGCGTTCATTGAGCAAATAGAAACTGACGGACAGATGTTCTGGTCGTATGAGACTTTGACTGGCGATCCCTTAGGCTATGCTGGCGTCATCGATTCGATGCACAATCAATCAGGCAAAAAGCAGAATCGGTGGTTCCCGGATGACTGGTGGTTCGAATCAACCAAACATAGCAAGTATCCTGATGCACTGTACCGAATAGCGCAAAGCTTCGAGCTGGTTCAGTCACCGAGTTCGGTTTCGTGTTCGGTAAGCGAGGGTTATATGTTTGGCGCCCGTAAGACGGAGATCGCGGCATTGCCAACGGTCGGTAAGCTACGTTGGACACACGGCGCCCTACACGCTTCGGCAAGCCTCGGATTTCTGATGAGCGATCTGCCGCAATGGCAGGCCCCAGATGTAGTGCGTTTCGACGAGGCCCTCGCACCGTTCGCCGGGCTACCTGGCAAACTGCTGTCCTCCGATGTCGGACACTGACAAAATTACGTCTTGTGTAGCCCTGCTGCCTGAATGGATGGGTTCGCAGCTGCACCAAGATCCGTTTAGAATACGTTCGCGCAGCCCGGAGCGCGGTATCATATGGCATCGTGACTTATGGGTGCTGATCGCTCGTTGTGAACGATGCCTACAGCATCGAGTCAAATTTATCAAACAGGCCCGAGCTCCACTGGATAGGTGGCGCGATGTAAGATGTCCCAGGGACTATTGTTTGGTCGGCTTGCGCGTGGTGAGGTCGGTGTGAAGCAACAACCCGTCAAAAACAAGGAGTGGACCGACGAAGAGTACCAGGACCATATCCTGGTTGGAGTTTCCCGCACGTTTGCATTGACTATTCCTCAGTTGCCCAATGGACTGCGCCAGACTGTCGGAAACGCCTATTTGTTGTGTCGAATTGCCGATACCATCGAAGATGATACGAATTTAACGGCGAGTGAAAAAGCTGCATACTCGGAGGAATTTATAGGCGTAGTGCGGGGCACACAGTCCGCGGACGAGTTTTCGGCTC
>JAOTYS010000089.1 GCA_029861795.1 Gammaproteobacteria bacterium
AAAAGCTAGTACCGAGATGGCCATGCTCTTTAAAGGGCTTGAGCACAATGAGATGCCCGTGGGTATTCATTACTTACATGAAGAAAAAGATATTTGGGATGCAATCAGGGCATTTTTCCATCAGCAGGCGGCGGAACAAGAGTGACTGAAGGAGAATAGTCATGGAAGAACCCCTCCATACTTATGCGGAAAAACTGGAGGCACTTGCACATCAACAAGGCCTGGATTACTACCCAGTTGATTTCGAGACTGTACCCGACAGCTTCATGATGGAAGTGGCGGTTTACGGATTGCCGGTGCGCATGCCGCACTGGTCATTCGGTGTGCGCTATATCTACCAGCTCGTGCAGCACCGCATGGGTCATTCACGATTGTTTGAGGTGGTATTTCCCGGGAATCCCGGCAGGGCTTATCTAGCAAATCGCAACAGCGTCGAAGAGAACACCTTGGTCACGGCGCATGTCTTAGGTCATGCCGATTTCGCCAAAAATAACCTGTTGTTCAAACACAGCCAACAGCAAGTGGGATACCACATTGTGGAACAGGCTGCAGCCCATGCGCGCCAAATAGGCGATGCGATGGATGCCCACGGTGAATCACGCGTCGAGGCCATCCTGGACGCAGCGCTGGCGCTGGAGCAACATATTGACATCCACAAAGGGCTTACACGACCGTTGTACCCCAAGTATCTGCCAGCGGGAGAGTTGGACAAAGGATCAACTGAATTTCAGTCCAGATTTGACCAATTGCCCAATGACAAACATGTGGAACCCGAGGCCAAGGAGTCACAGCGAGCGCCTATCCCTCCAGCCGCCGAATATGACCTGCTCTGGTTCATCGCACAGTATGCCCCTGAACTGGAAGATTGGGAGCGTGATATCTTTCTCGCAGTCCGCAAAGAATCTTTTTATTTTTACCCGGTGTTTGCCTGTCAGATTATGAACGAAGGGTGGGCTTGCCAGTGGCACGCACGGTTACTGAGAGACGCAGACTTCTTGCCACAGCAAGTATATCTCGATGCGATCAAGGCCCATTCCGACGTAGTGCGCCCCTATGCCGGTGACAACCAGGTCGCGTTGTCGATCAATCCCTATCACCTAGGCTTTGTACTATGGGAGAAAATCATCGAAGAAAAAGGCATGGAAGAGGCGCGTAAGATTATGAAGGAAGACGATGACTTTAGCTTTGTGCGCAACCACTTGAACGCAGAGCTAGCCGAAGAACTTGGCCTGTTTGAATATGCCACCAAACTCAGCGGCGAGATAACAGTTCAGGAGAGTGACATCGAAGGTGTCCGCGAGAGTCTGCTCGCTACAAAATTTAATTTCGGAGCTCCTAGAATCAGTGTCAGCCAAGTCCAAGTAGATGGAACGTTGGAACTGCAACATGATCATAACACCGATGGGCGTGGCTTAGATTTGCCGCGTGCTGAGCGAGTACTGGAGTACATCCATCGGGTATGGCGCCGATCCGTGAAGCTAAACACCGTAGACGGAGACGGTGTGGAGAAGGTACTTACTATCGACCCACAGCCAGTGCCTGCATAGGCTCACGAAATCATTGCTGGCCACAACCGCGATCGCAACTTAAATCGAGAGCAGCGGTCTCACGCGATTAATCTTCTGTTACCAGACCAATTGCGTCCGGTAAGTACTTCGACAGTTTTCCGGACACCCCTTCGAATTCAGTCGCGTCTTCCGGTACCAGACCTTTGACAGTAATATTGGGCCAGATTTCCGCATAGTGCTGATTGAGGCGTATCCATTTTTCCGCGCTTGGCTCGGTATCGGGTAATATCGCATCCACCGGACATTCGGGTTCACACACGCCGCAGTCGATACACTCATCCGGATCGATTACCAACATGGTGTCGCCCTCATAGAAACAATCCACTGGACAGACTTCGACGCAGTCTTGATATTTGCAGCGGATGCAATCTTCGGTCACAACGTAGGTCACGGCAGCTAATTATCGCGACAAGCGCCGGACAAGAAAACTCACCATAGGCCGCGCCGATGTTTCGTTATCCATGCAATGGAAAAAAACGATCATGTTATCTGCCGCGGCGTCCCGTACGATAGCCGCCAAAGACCACCGTGCTAGACTAGATGATTGCACTTCAGACTGACTTGAAAACCGCCGTCTAGCGATGGAGCGAACCTGTCTTCCGGTGTAGCGGGCCAATCGCGTAAAATCCACGTTGCAGATCAGCCTTAATATCATCCAAATTCTCAAGCCCCACACTCACCCGCAATAGCGCCTCGGTAATCCCTGTCTGGGCCCGCTCTTGGGCGGTAATACGACTATGGGTGGTGGTTGCCGGGTGGGTCATTGTAGTCTTGGTGTCACCGAGATTCGCTGTAATCGAAACAAGCTCAGTATTATCGATCACAGCCCACGCTTCATCTCGGCCGCCATACACCTCAAACGACACAATTCCACCGTAGCCTTGTTGCTGGGTGAGTGCGACCTGGTGTTGCGGATGCGACTCCAGTCCCGGATAGTACACTTGCTTAACTGCGGGCGCCTGCTCAAGCCAAAGCGCCAAATCCATAGCGTTGGCGCAATGAGCGTGCATCCGCAGGCTTAGTGTTTCAAGACCCTTGAGGAATACCCACGCATTGAATGGACTCATGGTGGGGCCGGCAGTGCGTAAAACCTTGTACACCTCCATGCCGATCTGCTCATGCTTGGTCACCAAGGCACCACCCACGCATCGTCCTTGGCCATCGATGTATTTTGTTGCGGAATGCACCACCACATCAGCACCGAGCTCTAAAGGTCTTTGCAACACTGGGGTACAAGTGACGTTATCCACCACAAGCAGGCAATCTCTGCTGTGCGCGAGCTCGGCAAGAGACCGAATATCGGCGATCTCGCCCAAAGGATTCGAAGGGGTTTCGAGAAACAACATCCGAGTTTTGGAATTGATCACCCTGGACCACTGGTCACAATCGGTCAGATCGACGTAATGGACTACAACACCGAAACGCGACAAGATGTTGTTAAACAAAGAGATCGTGGATCCGAACAGACTTCGCGACGCCACGATTTCATCGCCAGCCTTGAGCGTCGCCAGGCACAGAGTGAGGATCGCCCCCATACCCGATGCAGTGGCCACAGCATAGCCACCACTTTCAAGCGCCGCTAAGCGCTCTTCAAATGCGCGGACCGTAGGATTGGTGAAACGTGAGTACACATTCCCAGGCTCGGTCTCAGCAAAACGCGCCGCAGCCTGACTCGCACTGTCGAATACAAAACTCGATGTGGTGAAGATTGGATCATTATGTTCTGCTTCGTTGGTTCGGTGCTGCCCGCCCCGTATTGCCACAGTATCGAATCCGCCATCGCAATCTTGCCGATTTTTCATTGCATCATGCCCTCATCCCTTCGCACCATCGGATCTTCCGCAAGCACAAAAAAACCCGCTTTAGCTTCACTAAAGCAGGTTTTACCTCGCTTTAGCCGTATTTTTTAAGCGCCCGCAAGCTGATTAGTCAAATCGGCGCAATAGACAATATAGCCTATGGGAAGTTCACATTCATGTCAACGCGCGCGGCCCAGGTTAGCTCAGCAATTTTCTTGCGCGCCACCCGGCTCGAGCCCGAGGTACGCATCAAACATCGCTGGGTCTGTGCGTGCAATCTCTGCCGACCCTTGCCACACGGTGCGTCCGGATTCCAGCACACAGACATGGTCGGCGATATCTAACGCCCTAGTGGTGCTCTGCTCCACCAACACAATGGTGATACCGCTGTCTTTCAGTTTACCCAGCGCTTGGTAACCATTTTCGGCATCAATCCCAAAGGATAATTCGTCCACCAACAAAAGCTTCGGCAAAGAAGTGCGAAACACATAATCACCCGAGCGGGTGATGTCCGGTAACGCCAAAGATTACATTTAATTGCACTTCTCCTTCGAAACACCGGGATTTTTGGCCTGAATACTTCGACCTTAATCTGATTACCTAGACAAGACCCAGCGCAGCCTTTTTTTGAGTACTCCAAGCTTGGATGATACGATCGGCGATCATGGCGATCAGCGCCATGCTGAGTCCGGCCACCAACCCCAGACCGGGATCTGCCTTGCTTAATGCAATATAAACTTGCTGCCCCAACCCCGTGGTGCCGACCAGCGCAGCAATGACCAACATCGCAAGCCCAAACATAATCGTTTGATTGAGCCCAAGCATGATCTCGGGCAAAGCCAGCGGTAGTTTCACCTGCCACATAATCTGGCCTCGACTGCAGCCCATCGACTTAGCTGCCTCCACAACGTCAGGACGCACATTACGCAGACCATGCTCGGTATAGCGAATAGCCGGCACGATAGCGTAGGCGATAATCGCGAGGAAAGCAGTAAACTCACCGACTTGAAAAAACATCAGCACTGGAATCAAGATTACAAACAGCGGCATGGTCTGTAATGTATCGTTGATGGGTCTTAGGAACGCCGAGACTCTATCGTTGTTGGCCGCCCAGATACCCAACAGACCACCAAATACAAAAGAAACAAGAACCGCAGCTCCACACAAATAGACCGACAACATCGATTGCGGCCATACCCCCGTTGTGAGCATAAACAACAGACCTAACAGACTAAATATGCCGACCTTCCATCCACCGACTTGCCAGGCCATTAAAGTCACGACAATGATGAAAACGGGCCATGGGGTAGTGGTGACGCCGAAGTAAAACAGACCGCCGAGCAGGATCACTGCAACACCACTACGCCAACCCCAACTTCTAGAGGCCAGACCCGTCAACACTATCACTACGGCCGCGTAGCCGTAACTCATCATCGGGGTCAATTCGAATCCCCAGGAAAACGGTCTAACCGCGCTCTCCAGCCCAAGTCTCAATGGCAGCAGGAAATAGAAAAGCACGGTCTTCTTAATGGCATCGGTAACTTGCGGATAGTTAGTGATGACGTAGGTAAGGGCGTCATTGATCGGAGCTGCCGGGTACCACACCCAACGCTCGGGATAAGAACGCAGCGCGGGCAAGATCTGTGACAATAATACGAAGCCAATCATGGCGGCCAGGGCCGTCAACGCATAACGGTGCCGATGCCAAAACGAACCCGCGTGACGCAGCAAACGTTGCTGATCGGTAAAACCCCGGCTAATGCGGTCCATTATCATGGCGATTAATGCGATCACAATGCCCGCCAGCAAACTCTGGCCAAATTGGGCTTTGCGCATGGTGCTCAGTACCTCCCAACCGATATCGGCGGAACTCCCAATGATGGCCGCGATGATTACCATGCTGAGTGCCGCCATGGTGGTTTGATTTACACCAACCATGATGGTGGGGAGTGCGGTGGGAATTTGCACCCACCAGAACAACTGCCGCCTAGTCGTGCCAGACATCCGCCCGGACTCCACCACGTCGCTGGGAACACGTCTAAGGCCCAGCATCATATTGCGTACCATCGGCGGACAGGCATATATGGCGCTTGCAATTAATCCGACGACCGGTCCAAAGCCGAACAACAACAAAATGGGAATCAGGTAGGCAAACGTTGGGACAGTCTGCATTAAGTCCAACGCAGGCTCGACTATGCGCTCCATTCGTTCCGACTTGAACGCCGACACACCGAGCACAAAACCAATTCCCACAGCCATAGGTACGGATACAAACACCAACGCCAGGGTGTTCATACTCTCTCCCCAATAACCCGTCACCACCATGTAAAACAATGCGATCACGGTAAACACTGCCAACCGCCATCCCGCTGCTACATAAGCCAATACAGAGAAACCCGCAATGGTCGCCGGCCACGGTAGCCAGTGCAGTAACCCCTGGATCCAATTCATCGGCCAGGTGAGCGCCCAGGTGACCGCCTGGAACAACCAGCGGAAGTGTTCGACGAACCAATTCATGAACTGATTTATCCATTTGACCATGGGTATGGTCCATTGGGCAGGGTATTTCACCAACCAGGGGATTTCCTCGCGCAACAAAAAGCACCCCGCTGCGATTACCCCTACGACAATCCACGCCAACAATGCGCTCTCCACACGTCTATTGACGCGTACCGTTCTGATAGATTCAGCGACGGTAGCCAAAAGCTTAATTCTCCTCGTCTTTACTGGCCGCCAATGCTTTGACTACACCTTGCGGTGTTACCTTGCCTACAATGTTGCCGTCTTCACTGACTGCAACGCCGCGTTCGTGCCTCACGAACCGAGGCATGACATCCTCTAGCGTCATAGACGGCGATACCGCGTCTTGTAGGTCCAAGCCCTCCTCTATAGGCTCAATAATCTCGCTCACCGTAATAACACGTACCCTGGGAACATCACGGGTGAACTCAGCGACATAGTCGCTGGCCGGATGCATAACCACATCCGCCGGTGTACCGATCTGCACCACCCATCCGTCTTTCATGATTGCAATCCGGTCTGCCAGACGCAATGCCTCAAGAAAGTCATGGGTAATAAAGACGATGGTCTTGTGCAACATTTGCTGCAGACGCATAAACTCATCTTGCATCTGGCGTCTGATTAGCGGATCAAGGGCGCTAAACGGTTCGTCCAGAAACCAAAGTTCAGGTTCAACCGCGAGACTTCGAGCGATACCCACGCGTTGCTGTTGTCCACCTGAGAGCTCACGCGGGAAACTGCCCTCTCTACCTTCTAGGCCCACCAACTCGATGACCTTGAGCGCCCGCTTCTCGCGCTCCACTCGATTGATTCCTTGAACCTTTAATGGAAAGGCCACATTCTCTAACACGGTCTGGTGGGGTAACAGCCCAAAGTTCTGAAACACCATCCCCATCTTATGTCGACGCAGCTCAATCAACTCGCGCTCGCTGACTTTGAGCAGATCACTGTCATCCAGCAACACCTCCCCGGCTGTGGGCTCCACCAGACGCGAGATGCAACGCACCATGGTGGACTTACCCGAGCCCGATAACCCCATGATGACGAAGATCTCACCGATGTGGACGTCGAAACTTACATTACATGCCGCACCAATATGGCCTGAATTCTGAATCTGCGAGTGCGTTGCTTGCGGGTCTGCAACAGAGCCATTGGCGTTGTCAAAGAACTGCTTCGGGTCCGCCCCATACACCTTCCACACATTGCGACAGGCGACTTTAACCTTGCTCGATGTATCGTCGTTCGCTAAACCGGCAGCATCATTGCTATCAGACATATGTAGTCGCTTGACCCCGAATCACTCAAACTTGGCTTGGTTATCACACGGAAGACCGATGAGTTTCCATAGCACGCCAATCCGCCGGGCTGGCCCATAATGTAACGAGGTATCCGCTGGTGCTCAAATATCCTCAGCCGTTATAACCATATCCGCCTCCTGTGGTGGCTCGATCTATGATCAATCTATTGGCGATCTACCCAAGATCCCGTAAATTATCCATAAGAGCCTGGGAGGCAATGCCAGATCACACTTTGTCGGATAACTGAGCGGAACTCGCGTCAAGACCCAAATCGATCAGAGGAGAGCAAGTATGAGCGCATTAGCACAGATGAGCGAACATAGCGGACGAATTTTCGTCGAAGGTGGGTTCCACAATAGTCTAGGTAATCAATTCGACGTCATCGATCCGGCGACGGAGGACGTCATCGGACAGGCCGCGGACTGCACCGATGAGGAAGTAAATGAAGCTATCTCCATTGCTAACCAAGCACAGAAACAATGGAACGCTCGAAACTACCTGACACGGGCCGAGTTGCTACATGAGGTTTCAGCACGAATTCGCAAGATGGGGCCGACCCTCGCAGAGATGCTCACCCGTGAAACCGGAAAGCCATACAAAGAAAGCTTCGATGAGATTGGCTGGTCTGCCAGCGCAGTCGATTACTACGCCGAAATAGCACGACACGAACGTGGCAAAGTACTCGGAGCAAACATCGACAATCAGTTTCATTTCACCGTAAAAGAACCAGTCGGCGTGGCCGCACTCATTCTGCCGTTCAATTTCCCATACACCTTGCTGTGCTGGGAAGCAGCTGCGGCACTGGCGACTGGGAACACGGTGATTGTCAAGCCATCAGACTTAACCTGCCTATCCACCCTACATTTCATGAAGGCGTTCGAGCCGTTGCCCAAGGGCGTTGTCCAGTGTGTCACTGGAGCTGCCGAGGTAGGTCGTCGACTGGTCGAGAGTCCCGACACCCATGTAATCTGTTTCACCGGCGGCATCGAGACTGGACGTGCCGTCGCTAAGGCCTGTGCCGATACTCATAAACGTTGTCTCATTGAGGCTTCCGGAAATGATCCGTTCATCGTGATGCCTTCGGCCCCGATGGATATGGCCGCTCGCGGGGCGGCCTTTTCCGCCTATCTGCAATGCGGCCAAGTTTGTGTTTCGGCAGAGAGATTTTATGTGCACGAGAAGATCCATGACGAATTTGTGGATGCATTGGTGACTAAAACCGAGCAATTGCGTATCGGCAACGGTCTTAACAAAGTGGACATGGGACCCATGTGCGCCCAGCGTGAACGAGACCGCTACGAAGCGGTGCTCAAACGAGCGCGGGATCAAGGCGCGAAAGTCGCGTGCGGTGGCGGTCGTCCGGCACAGTTTAACAAGGGCTGGTTTGTGGATCCGACCGTGCTAACCGACGTGACACCGGATATGGATATTCTCAACGATGAGAGCTTCGGGCCTGTTGCGCCCATCTGTCGCGTGTCCGATTTTGATGAGGCCGTCGAGCTCGCCAACAAATCTCGCTATGGACTTGGCTCATGTGTCTACACCAGCGATCTCAACGAGGCCATGCGCGCGGTCAATGAGTTAGAGTCTGGAATGGTGTGGGTCAACGCACCATTACTGGATAACGATGCCGGGCCGTTTGGTGGCAGAAAACTGTCCGGGACCGGTCGCCAGCTCGGCTCAGAAGGACTGGAAACGTTCCGCCACACCAAACTCGCGATGATAGATCCCGGATGCAATGCCCAGGACTTCTGGTGGTTTCCATATAAGGATGAGGAGGCCTATTCGGGCTAGTACCCGACCTGTGGCGTCCGTTAGAATTGCTTTACTGGTCGGGTTTCGGGCCGGCCGTCTTGTTAACTGGATGGAGGGTAGTAAATGATTAAGCAAGCAAGAAATGTAGCGGTGGCCGCACTGGTCGGATTGCTCAGTTTCGGCAGCGCTTCCATTGCAGCGGAATCCCCGGATCCGATTAAGCTCGCGATCAACGAGTGGACCGGGCAACACATCACCACACACGTCGCCGGAGAGATCCTTAAGAGGATGGGTTATAACGTGGAGTACGTAACCGCGGGCTATTATCCGCAAATGACAGCACTGCAGGACAACACTGTAACCGCGACCTTGGAGATCTGGAGTTCAAATATCGGTGAGAATTGGGATAAAGCCTTAGAATCAGGCAAAGTCGAGGTGTTGGGTAGTCTAGGGCTCAAACCCCGGGAAGCCTGGTTTTATCCTTCCTATGTGAAAGAAAAATGCCCCGGCCTACCAAGCTGGGAAGCGCTTAACGAGTGTGCCGAGATCTTTGCCACGGCGGATACCTTTCCCAAGGGTCGATTCGTTGATTACCCGGCCGACTGGGGAACCACTAATGTGGATCGCATCAACGCGCTGGACATGAACTTCGCCTCAGTTCCGGCCGGAAGCGAGGGGGCGTTGATTGCGGAAATCAAGGGGGCAGTGGCGCGACAGGAACCACTAGTCGTGATGTTCTGGGCGCCGCATTGGCTACACGCCGTGGTCGACATGGAGATCGTCGAGTTGCCCAGCTATGAATCCGCCTGCTACGAGGACGCATCCTGGGGGAAGAATCCCAGTGCAACCTACGACTGCGACTGGGATGACAGTGCACACATCGACAAGGTGGCGTGGATCGGCATGAAGGACAAATGGCCGGAGGCATACAATTTTCTGAAGAACTACAAGCTGTCGAACGCCGATCAGGAAAAAATGATGAATGAAATCGACGTCGAAGGTAAGGATCTAGACGCAGTGGTCAATGCATGGTTAGACGCCAACGAGAGTGCGTGGAAACCGATGACCCAGTAACGGAGACAGGTCGACTCGTTAGCTAAGGGCGGGACTCGGCAGCGACGCCGGTTCCGCCTTTTTTATATCTTGTCCTTTTAAAGTTCCAATAAGTCACTTTTGGAAATGTCGCCTGGTGTGCTCCTGTTTCATCACATGACCCAGGCAAACAAGCAGTGTAGTTTGTTTAAGTACGACTGGACGGAGATAGTTCGAAGCGGCAGTCAATGAGAGAATGGTTAGAAATCGCTTTCCGTAGATCTGTCTGTGTTCGCGCGGTCAAGGTGGGTCTGCTCGTGGGCACAATTCTGATGGTGATTAACCATGGTGACGCGCTCCTGAATGGAAGCGTCAGCGCAGCTACCGCACTGAAAATTTTTTTAACCTACCTGGTCCCGTATATGGTATCGACGTATGCAAGCGTGTGCGTCATCCGTCAACCCAATTGAACTGCGCGCCGGCAGTCAGTTTCAGCGAAGACACTCCAGCCCGCGTGTTGATCGAAAAACTAAGTTGACGCTTGCTGCACGCGTTCGAGCAGCGCCTGTGCGTCGTCATCTTCGTGCCACTCCACCACACCAAAACTCACCCTCAGTTTGTCACCATCGATGCCTTCGGTGGATATGCTCGCAAGTGCTTGCTCTAGCTTTGTCGTTAGTTCCCGTGCTTTTTCTATTGATGTTTCAGGTAATACCAATAATATCTGGTCATCATCCCAAATTCCCGCAAAATCTACCCACCTTAGGTTATCAGCGATCTTAGCGCCCACCTGACCAAGCATCTCATCGCGATGTTTATCTCCCACCGAGCTCGGGCTGTGACCCTGCATCCGTAACAATACTGCCGTGAGATGATTGCCATAGCGTCGACTCCGTGACACTTCTCGGGTGAGTTCCCGGAAGATAGTTTTTCTGGTAAGCAGCCCTGTCGTCAGATCGGTCCTTGCGAGCTCACCTAAATCAAAAGTGCGTTCGCTGACGTCTGCCAATTCGGTCACATCCTGAAAAATGGCGACCTTTGCTTTGTCTCCCACCGCACTCGTGGTAACTCTCAGCCGAAGCGTTGGGTTTGAACTGGGAACGAGCAGAGTCTCGACTGCCCCGGTAGTTGCCTGATCTCTGCGCAACGGAAGTTCACTCAATTGCTTGCCTATCAACTGATCGGCATCCACGCCGAGTTGTTGCCCCAATGCGGGATTCATCCATTCGATAGATTCATTGCTAGCCAAGATACACACGCCTAGCGGCACTGCGTTAAAGATCTGCTCTGCTTTATCCGCCAAAGTCTTGGGGAAGTGGATTTCTGACATCGTCGAGCTACCGCCTCGGTTGGGAGTTGTGGGCTACCCATTCTAACACCGGGATCTTAAATCGTCTTCCATCTGCGCCATGGAGGATGGTCATGGCACGGGTAGACAGCGTCTCAGACAAAAAACTCAGCAGGATCAAGATCGTAATCTTCCGGATCTACCACTTTCATTATCTGCCGTATCGGCGCATCGCCATCCAACTGCTGCGTTGACAAATCCACTGTCTCCGGCTTGATCCGGTTCCCTTCGGGATCGATAATAATCATTATCCTTGGCGTAAGCTGCTTGATGCGATTGCGCGCAACCACTATGGCGACTTCATCCGTATTCAAAAGCACGAAGCTACCAATCGAAAATATTCCAATACACTGGATGAAGTGCTCGACCATTGCCGCGGCAAATTGTTTGTTCCGTACTTCATATAAAACCATGAGCGCATCAAAAGAAGTCATTGCCTCGCGATACGGCCTGTTGCTGGTCATAGCCGCGTAACTATCGACCATCCCGGCAATCGTCGCTAACAGACTTATCTGATGACCCTCCAATCCCCGCGGATAACCGGAGCCATCAAAGCGTTCGTGATGAGAACGCACTATCTCTATTATTTCCTCTGGCGCCGAGGTCTTTTCCTTCAACATCTTTACAGAGGCCTCGACATGCATCTTGGAGAGCTCAAACTCCCGTTCGCTGTACTCGCCTGACTTGGTCACCAGCGCCTCAGGCAACGCGGTTCGGCCCACATCTTGTAGCATCACCGCAGTCCCCAACCGATTGAGCTCATGCTGTGGAATCCCCAGGTGTCGACCTACTATTAGGGAGAGAACGCATACCGTCATCGAATGTGTGTACGAGTAGCGGTCTCTGTGCTTCATCTTAAGCAACCACATCATGGCATCAGGATTACGGACGACGCTCTCGACCAATTTGGTGACTGCTTTTTTGACAACCTCCGTGTCTATAGATTTACCAGCCCTGGTGCGCTTGAGTAACGATCTAAACGTCCTACCGGCGTCACGCATCACCTCCCTGGCGGGCTCGCGTTCCTTCTCGGCGGTCGCTTGATCCTCGTATTTGGGAGGGGGCAGATCAGCAGCGAGTAGATTTTCAGGATCTTCGTCCGACCAAGCGCTGTTATCTTGGGCTTCTTCTATTCCGAACGCACAATCCGCTCCCTGGGTGGGATCAATGTACACATATCGGCTGATGGCCTTAACGGCGTCTACTTCCTGCTCGTTCTTGACGTTAAAACCTTGCAGCTCGAATGGGGGTTTGAATCCGGTCTCTGTCCACGGACGATCCAGCTCCATGACATACATCCCATGCGCTAGATGAATCACGGAGATCTTTTTTTTCATGACGAGTGTGCGGGTAACACCAGTCGCTTGGTGTATTTATGGGTGGTGCTGACGATACCTACAGAGAACTCAATTATAGCACTATGCAGCAACCTAAAGTGTGGATCAACGGTCTGAGATTTTCCACAGCCAGAGATCCCTATCC
>JAOTYS010000517.1 GCA_029861795.1 Gammaproteobacteria bacterium
ATCCTGACTATTGCCCAAATAACACATTGCAACAAAAAACCACGATCTTCTCATAGCCCTTGGGTTCTGTATCGAATGACATGACGACTAATAGTGAATGCCGCGCTCGCGACTATCCTGATATCAATACAAGCTCTAATTGCAGCCCGTTAGCGCTTCACAGCCTTCACCCACGATTCATCGCCGTTGTGAATAAACAACTCCCCGTATATTTGATCCGTTGCTTTTACTTCAAACCAGCCTCTTCCGCAAACAGGATCATGCTCGCACGTTCCGTCCCACGAGAATTCTACCCTCTTTGCATCTTTGTTATTGTCATACCGGCAATCCATGAATCCGTTAACGGTGCCAAATACAAACTCACCCATCCCGTCTCTGTCAAATCCAAAATATCCTGGTTCTATGAGATCAATATAGTATTGATCCCATTGTCCCATCTCAGTGATTTTCCAATTTCCGATAAATCTGTTCATTTGCTCTTCTTTGTTGTGATCGTACAAAAGCTTTTTGGAGTCTACGATCAGTAAGACAAATATTACGATTCTATCTCGAGGGCATCCTTGCGTATTCCGGCGAAGTTGAACGCTGATTCCGGCGAAGTTGAACGCTGGATTTTCTCAGGCATTGATAGGTTTGTTTTTTACTCTAAGTGTTCATCTTCAGTCAATATTTCTCCTGTTTTGTTTATGTTGTAGTGGTTGCGCCGGAGGCGCCCTGAACGATCCCCTGCGGGTGCCCGGCGGCGTGTGGTCAACGGGTGGATGAGTGTGGTCAAGGTGTGGTAAATCGCCGGTGCTGATCGTCAAGGATGCCACGGATACTGATGGCGATTTTCCATGGCTTGTCCACACGTTCTGCCGTGGCAGACATCCATGCGTTGTCCATGCGTCGGCCGCGGCGATCATGTTTGTTGCTCCGGTTGTAGACGCTTGCGCATGGAGTCCCCTTTGAGGGTGATGCGATGCGCATTGTGAATCAGCCGGTCCAGAATGGCATCAGCCAGGGTGGCGTCACCGAGGGTGTTGTGCCACTGCGTGATCGGTAGCTGGCTGGCCACCACGGTGCTGCTGAAGCCATGGCGGTCGTCCATGAGTTCCAGCAAGTCATGGCGCTGGGAAGGTGTGATCTGATCCAGTCCCCAGTCGTCCAGGAGCAGGACATCGATTTGTTTGAGCTGCCGCAGGAGTTTACCGAAGCTGCCGTCGCCATGGGCCAGTGTGAGTGCTTCGAGCAAGCGTGAGGTGCGGTAGTAGCGAACACTGTACCCCTGGTGGCAGGCCCTGTCGCCCAGGGCACAGGCAATGAAGCTTTTACCGCACCCGGTGGGGCCGGTCAGTAACAGATTCTGATGGCGGGCGATCCAGTCGCCGGTTTGCAAGGAAGCCATCTGGCTTTTGCTGAGTCCGCGGGAGGCGGGGTACTCGATATCCTCGAACCGTGCCGGCAGCTTGAGTTTGGCGCGGTTTAAAAGGCGTCGGAGCTTGCGCTGTTCGCGTTCGGTCAGTTCCTGCTCGATGAGCAGGTGCAGGCGTTCTTCGAAGCCCAGTTCGGTATAGGTTTGTGGCTGGGCAACCTGGGTTTCCAGTGCATGGGCCATGGCGGACAGGCGCAGTTGTTTCAGTTGGTTCATGAGGGTGGGTAACATCGGGTTCTCCTAGTGATAGTAGTCGGCACCACGGATGTTCTCGTGGTCGTCGTGTTCGGTTTGGGGGACGTTGAGTGCCAACGGCAGTTGGTCCAGGCCCTGAGTGAGGATGTTTTTGACGTGCTTGTAGCGATAGGCCTTGATCTTGAGGGCCCGTTCACAGGCCGCTTCCAGGCGAGGTGAGCCGTAGCTGCGGCTAAGTTCGAGCAAACCCAGCCAGGTGCGGTAGGCCTGTTCGGGATGATCCCGTTGGGCCAGCAGGGTGCGGGTGAACTGGCCGGTATGGGGCCCGACCTGGTTGGCCCACTCCACCAGCCGCTGGGGGTTCCACAGGCGATGGCGGCGATGGGCCGGTGGCATGTGTTCTGGACGGGTGGTGAAGCCCGGGATTCGGGAACGGACATGGGCGGCGACCTGCTTGTCCTGGTGAAAGAGAGTGATGGTGTTGTCGCTGGCGCGGACTTCCACCTGACGGCGCACCAGGGCATGGGGAACGGAGTAGAAGTGGCTTTCATATTCCACGTGATAGTCCACATTCACCCGGGCCAGCTTGATCTCGGTGTATTGGTAAGGTCGGATCGGCAAGGGTTTGAGTACCGGTCGATCCAACTGGGCAAAGGCCTCGGTGCGCGAGCCGGGCAACCGTTTGAAGGGGCGCTGGTTAAGGTCTTCAAGGAGGGCCCGGATCACCTGGTTGAGTTCAGCCAGGGTGAAGAAGGTATGATGGCGCAAGCGAGCAAGAATCCAGCGTTCGACCACCAATACGGCATTTTCCGCTTTTGCCTTGTCTTTGGGTTTGCTCGGCCTAGCGGGAATCACCGCCGAGCGGTAATAGCGAATCATTTGATGGTAGGTGAGGTTGATGTCCGGATCGTAGCGGCAGGCCCGGGTTACGGCACTTTTGAGTTGATCGGGCACGACGACCTCGGGGACGCCGCCGAAGAAGGTGAAGGCGCGGACATGGGAGCCCACCCAGTCAGGGATCTTCTGTGACCAGGTGGCCTCGGCATAGGTGTAATTGGACGCCCCCAGGACGGCGACAAATACTTGTGCCTGGCGGAACTCGCCGGTGTGTGGATTCACGATGGGGATGGTGGGTCCGGCGTAATCGACAAACAGCTTCTCTCCTGCCTTGTGAATCTGGCGCATGGAGCGCTTCAATCCAGCGACCCACTCGCGGTAGCGTTGGCAAAATTGGGAGTACTTCAAAGCGTTGTCCGGGTACTGTTGGAGGTGCTCCTCCCACAGCAGTTGGCGCGTGACGCCTTTGCTCTTGAGTTCCTGGTGGATCAGGCCAAAGTCCGGGACGACGTAGCGCTCGTTGACCAGGGGTGTGGCAGGATACAGCCGTTGTTTGAGTTCGGCCTCGTCTAAAGCGCAGGCATCGGCCCATTCCAGGTCGATCTCGGCGGCGCGGTTGAGATACGCATTGACCGAACCCAGGCCAATATGGACGGCACGGGCAATCTGCCGCTGTGCCATGCCTGTCGCTGACAGGCGTAGTACATCTTTAATTTTTCGCATTGAAACTCTCGTTGCTGGCATAGCTTGATTACTCCCGGTTAAAAACCCCGGGAGCATCAACCAAAACACAAGAAAATCAATGCCTAAGAAATAATTCCGGCGATCTCGAACACCGATTCCGGCATGCTGAACACCCATTCCGGAAATTCACCGAAAATGTTCAGCATCAAACGGAATCCGCGTTCAGCTTCCGCCGGAATCCGTGTTCAACTTCAATCGGAATAGGTGTTCAGCATGGGCCGGAATACGCATGTA
>JAOTYS010000090.1 GCA_029861795.1 Gammaproteobacteria bacterium
GAAACCACTTGGATTTGATATTCTATTATTGTTGAATTTTCGCTTAGGTCATCGCGTGCTCGACCGATGTCGAATGACACTTGTGAAGCCGCACGGAGGCGCGGGTAAACAGCGACTCCGTGCGTGAACGTCCTCAACAGAGTCGAGCATGGGTAGCGGACGGGCTCTGACGGGCTCTGTAGGTGCCTCACCAGAGAGCCCATCCCAGTGCCGCGGCTCATCCATGTACCCGACCTAACCGCTGACGCCATACCGATCGGCTACCGGCTGAGGCCCCTTAGGACTCGAACCACCAGCGGCTGGCACCCCTGGCCCCGTCGATCTGCCAACTCGCGGCGAGATTGCCGGTGTGCTGCACGTTCTTGCGTCGTGCGTAGACGAAGTTTGCGAACATGGGAATGAGCGAACCCCCGTCATCGCGAAGGAGCTGGCACATCTCGCGGTACATCTCTGCTCGCTTCGCATCATCGAGCTCGGTCTTGGCCAAAAGCAGCAGCTCGTTGAAGCGCGGGTTCTTCCAGTGCGTCTCGTTCCAGGCGGCGTCGTCCTTGTAGGCGAGGCTGAACATCACGTCCGGAGTGGGACGCGCGCCCCACTGCACCATGCACCAGGGCACGCTCAGCCACACGTCGGAGTAGTAACCGTCGTTCGGCTCGCGTTTCACATCGATGGTGATGCCGGCGGCCTTTGCCTGCTGGGCATACAGCACGCACAGGTCCACCGCCCCGGAATAGACGCTGTCCGCCACCGATATGCTGACCTTCAGGTTCTCCTTTCCGGCCTTCTTCAGAAGGCTCCTGGCCTCGTCGGGGTCGTACTTGCGCTGCTCGATGTCCGGCCAATACGGCATGTTCGGCGAGACGTGGAAGTCGTTGCCCGGGATCGCGGTACCGAACGCGATCTTCTCGATGACCTCGTCGCGGTCCATGGCCAGCTTCAACGCGTTGCGAACGTTCACGTCGTCGAAGGGTGCGACGTCGACGAGCATGGGCATGGTGACGGCGGAACCGCTGGGGACGTTGTCCACCTGGATGTTCGGGTCGCGCTGCAATAAGGCCAGTGTCTTCAGCTCGAGCTGGGTGACGGCGTCCACATCACCGGTCACCAGCGCTGTCTGACGCGCGTTCGGATCGTTCAGGACCGTGACCTCGACCTCGTCGAAATACGCGCCCTCGAGGTGCCATCCGTCATGCCGCACGAGATCGGCGCTGACGCCGAACTCGTTGTTGACGATTTTGTACGGACCGGCGCCATCGCCCGACTGCCAGTCGATGGTGCCGTCGTCATTCGAACGGCACATCGGGATGTGGTAGTCCGTCATTAGCCACGGGAAATCGGCATTGCCGCCGGACAGCTTGACGGTGACGGAATGGTCGTCGTTCTTGACGATATCGGTGACATCCTTGAGCAGCGCCGCTGCGGCCGAGGTGTTGCCCTCGCCGCGATGGTGGTTCAAGGAGGCGATGACATCCTCCGCCGTGAACGGTTTGCCGCTGTGAAACGACGCGTCCTTGTTGAGCTGAAACGTCCACTCCGACGCATCGTCCGATGCGCTCCAGGAATCCGCCATGTCCGGCCCTAGCCCGTTCTCCGGGGTAATCATGGTGAGATAGCTTCGATGGGTGTGGGCGAGCTGAATCGTCGAGAAGGTGACATAGGTGCCCGGGTCGTAGGTGTCGGACGTGTTCCCATCGTGCGAACCGAGCCGGAACTTGCCGCCCTTTTTAGGGGTGGCGGCCAGCACGTCGGTGCTCCACAGAACAGAAGCGGCCGAGACCGTCATCCCAGCCGCAATGGAATACTGAATGAACTCTCGCCGGCTCAGGCGGCCGCTTCTGCCGTCGGCCGTCATGAGCTCGATGAGTTTGGAACGAGATTTGTGCTGCATGGTAACTCCCCTCCGGTATTGGGTTCTGTTAGTTCGATCTGCGTAAGATCCAAGCTCGAGGTACTTACCCGAAGCCTGTGCGCGGCTGACAGTTGAACAATCCACAGGTCCCGCGAATCGCGCTTGTCGCTCGCGCCAAACGGGGCCGGGGAATCCACTCAGGCTAGCCGCGTTTTTCGTACGCTACTTGTTTGAACTTTACGGCTCGCCCGTTACTGCGTCAAGCAAATGTCGGTTTGGCGGGGGTTTATTACGTAATCTTAATGAAACATCATCGTCTCTAGACGTTCGATTCCCGCTTCCTTGCGATATTTCGTCGTCAGTTCGCCTACTCCACTACACAACTTGACTGGTGTGGCCGGCTCTTTTCCGGGATCAGCCGGAGGTAGTATAGGCGGCCGTCATGGGTGCACTCGGTACGCGATGGGTCATCAATCAAGCGTCAATGCCTTTGGCGTCTAGTGGACTAGACTGCTCAAGCCACTCCATCTATCGACTACCTAACATTTTGTTGAGACGACTATCAGCATCGAGGGTCTGCAGATCTTCGAAGCCGCCAATATGCTCGCCGTCGACAAAGATCTGGGGGATGGATCGGGTTCGTGGCAAACGGCGCATCAATTCGGTTCGATGCTGTTGATCGGAAATATCCAGGTCCTGGTAGCTAAGGCCTTTCTGGTCGAGGATTTCCTTGGCCTGTTTGCAGTATCCGCATTGTGGTCCAGAAAAGATCTCAATTTTTGCCATGGCTACCTTTGAACTGCGGATTTCTAGTGAGAGGCTTAAGCAGCGTGATGTGGCACGTGCAGTATGGGATTGATACCTGAAAAAACAGGCTCAAGGGCTACTCCGAGCGCATCACCGAACTTGCTTATAGCGATGTATTGGGTGATGGTGAATACCGCCTCCACGATCTGCGGCTCGGTAAAATGCTTATGCAGTCGATCCCATAGCTCCTTCGGCACCCGGTTGGCGTCGACCCCGATCTGCACCGTCAAGTCCAGCAACGCCTTCTCCGCGTCGGTGAAATGTGGGCTGGTGTTATAGCGATCATTACCGATGTCGGCGATCTTCTCTTCTGAGATCCCCAGACGTTTGCTCAAGGTCTCGTGCTGCACCACGCAGTACTGACAGTCGTTTCTGTGGGTGGCCTTGAGAATGATGAGCTCTTTGGTGACCCAGTCGAGCTCCCCGTCCTTAAGAATGGCCATAACGAGATCGGTAAACACGGTGCCGAGCTCTGGGGTGTGACCGAACACCTTAAAGATATTCAACAGCAACTCAAAACGTGCTTCTGCTTTGTCATAGAAAGCGTTGGTCGCGGCGTCTGCTTTCTCACGTTCAACATAAGAAACCGACATTGCATTTCCTCCTTTGGGCTAGGTATTTTCGAAAATTCAAACGTAGTCTTGAATAATTTTGGGGCGTTTGCTACAAAACGTTTTTATAGCACGTGTTTCAAATTGTCAAACTGTTTAGCCGAGAGCAGTTCTGAGATCTCAGCCGAGGAAGTATTGACGCCGTGGAACCAGGAACCAGAACACAGCAACAGACCATGAATAGGCTGCGCGGTCGGCCGCGCGGCTTTAAAATCGAGAAGGCCCTCGATGCTGCCCTCGAGCTGTTTTGGAAACAAGGCTACTCCAACACCACCACTCGCGAGTTAGAGACCAACTTAGGTCTCAGCCAGTCGAGTATTTACAATACATTTGGTTGCAAACGTGATCTGCTGGCGGCGGCACTAGACCGCTATGAGGCGATTACGGACCGAGAGTTGCTCGGCCCGCTGGAACAATCTGATAAGGGTCTTGCCTCCATAGAAACCTTTTTCGATGCCCTGCAGCATTGGGTTACCCATCAGGGCAGGCGCGGTTGCATGCTTATCAATATGATGGCCGAAGATGGCGGAGAAACGGATGCTATCGCGAAACGTGCACGCAGTTATCGTACGCGGGTGCGCAACGCGTTACGTGACGCCTTGGTCAGAGCCGTGAAGGACGGCGAAACCGCGGATAACGCATTAGAGGATCGGGCTGATCTGCTGCTTGGTCTTGTTCTTGGCCTCAACATCGCCGCTAGGGCTCGGGCGTCGGACGCAGAGCTTCGCACACTGTTTGATGCGGTGCGCACTCAGATCCGAAGTTGGGCTTTGGTCGAACCGGTGTCGTGAATCGGCATGTCCAAGGCAAATGAGCTGGTCTATGTCGCCGACCCTATGTGCTCCTGGTGCTGGGGATTCTCTCCGGTGGTCAAGTCAATTGTTAACCACTTCGCCGACCGCGCACCAGTAGCCGTTATCGCGGGTGGATTAGCCCCGGACACAACCGAGCCCATGGACGAGCGCGCCAGATCTGTGGTTCGAGAACACTGGGACCACGTTCACGAGGCTACGGGACAACCTTTTGATTACGGATTTTTCGAGCGCCATCAGTTTGTGTATAACACCGAACTGCCCTGCCGCGCCTTGATTAGCGCACGGATGTTGCAACCTGACTTGGCTCTAACCTTTCTTAACCATCTCCATGCTGCCTTCTATCGCGATAATCGCGACATTACCAATGCGGCAACGCTTTGCGATCTCGCGGTGACCTGTGGATTAGACCCCGGCCAGTTTGCTCAGGCGTTGCACGGCGAGGAGACGCTTCAGGCCACACAGCGAGACTTTGGTCTATCTCGAGCCATGGGGATCATCGGCTTTCCGAGCCTCATCGGTAATGATGGGGAACGGTTGACTGTTATTAGTATCGGTTATCGGCCATGGGAGTCTGTTGAGCGTTTTATCGATATGTGGCTCACCACGGGAATCAAGTCCACTTCATCCGGTCGTTAACCCAATCTAGGTTGCGGATTGGGGTCATTTTTATACTTACAGTTTACTTGAAATTCCCCTTATATCTATCTGTGTTAAATAGGAAAATATAGTTCCCCTTGAGTGTTGGTGCAGGTGTGAGCTCGCGAGTCAGAAAACAAATCGACCACTCTACAGATGAACCTGGTGCACGGCCACACGGACGCGATCACTGATCAGAGACGCCCGTAGACTGTTCCAACACGGTCCACTGAAAAACGGAAATAGATTGAGCCGAAGTTTAAGCGAGGTCAATCAGTGGTTGCCGTCGGAGCATGAATTCCTAGAAGATTCTTTATATCTTCCAATATTTGATAGTGCACCGGAATCAGTATCAGGGTAATGAAGGTTGCAAACAGCACACCGAAACCGAGCGATACCGCCATAGGAATGAGAAACTGTGCTTGGGTGGTTTTCTCAAAGATTAGCGGCGTTAGTCCCGCGAAAGTCGTCAGCGAGGTCAGCAACACTGGTCGAAAACGGGCCACGCCTGCGCGAGTGATGGCATCACTCAACATTACTCCCTCGCGGAGTCGTCGGTTGACGTAATCCACTAATACAAGGCTGTCGTTTACGACCACTCCGCTTAAAGCGAGCATGCCCATGACACTCATGATGCTCAGTGTCATGTCAAGTAGCATATGTCCAAGAACAGCGCCCACCACCCCAAATGGAATGACTGACATGACAATCAACGGTTGGATGTACGACTTGAAAGGGATCGCCAGTAAGGCATAAACGACAAACAGCACAAATACCACACCAAGACGCAGACTTCGAAAGGATTCCTGCTGCTCCCGCGCTTCACCTTCAAGGCTGTGTCTTATACCGGGGTGACGTTCGCTCAATGTGGATAAAAACCCCACCAGATCAGCCTTGATGGCTTCGACATCGGAGGTTTCTTTGTCGACATCAGCGATCACGTTTACCGCCCGGTTTCGGTCGACGCGCTTGATAGTGGAGTAACCACGATCAACCGTAGCAATGGCCACCTCGGAAAACGGCACTTCAACTCCTGAGGGCGTACGAATACGCATCGATGCGAGATTGTTGTATGAGCGACGTTCCGACTCCGGATAGCGGACCATGACTCGAACGTCCTCGCGCCCTCGTTGAATACGTTGGGCCTCCTCGCCAAAGAATGCTTGTCTCACCTGCCGAGCAAGGCGTGAAACGCTCACATTCAGAAGCTCCGCATCCGGCTTGATGGAAAGTTGAATCTCCTCCTTACCTTCTTCGAAGGTATCACTGATATCAAATACTCCGGGGTACTGCTTCAAGCGCTGCTTCACTTGTTCCGCGACCACGCTCAACTGATCAAAATCCGGTCCTGTTAGCTGAACGTTAATAGGATCACCGCCACGTCCGATCTCGGCTCTATAGGTGAGCTCTTGGGCGCCGGGGATCGAACCCATCAGGCTCCGCCATTCACGGACGATTTCAGAACTGGTGACGTCCACTGTACGTTCCTCGGGAGCAACGATTTCGAACCACACCCTGCCCCGATTAGTTCTTCCATTATCGCCTGCTGTTGCGAGGATTCCTTTGATAACGCTTTTCCCTGTTTGTGCATCGACGTACTTGTCACGCAAAGTTTGAGCAGCTAGGGATATACGTTCCACGTGTTTTGCAGTGATCTCGAATGGCGTCCCTGGAGCCATGGTGACCCCGGCGCGTGCGGTCTCGCTTTGCACCCGCGGAAAGAAAACAAACCCCATACGACCACTGAATACTAAAGTTAAGATGACAATAGCCACGGCTACGAACAACGACCATGTGAAGTAGCGTTGACGCAGCGCCGCAGACAGGACCGGTCTATAGATTTTCAAAATTGCCGTTTCCAGGCCAGTCGCCACTCTGCGTTGTAAGCGCACCAATATGTTATGGCGACGGTCCTGGTCACCATGGACTCGCAGATGTTTGAGGTGCGCTGGCAGAATGAGTTTGGACTCCACCAAGGAGAAAAGTAACACCGGTATCACAATCACTGGGATCTGAGCGAATATCTGGCCCCGCTGACCTTCCATTACTGCCAGTGGTAGAAAGGCGGCAGCGGTAGTAAGGACACCGAAAGTAACCGGTACCGCGACCTCGTGCGTGCCGCGGATCGCAGCCGTCGTAGGATTACTAGTTATCTTGAGGTGGTTATAGATATTTTCTCCGGTCACGATAGCGTCGTCGACCACAATACCTAGCACCAGGATGAACGCAAAAAGGCTTACAATATTTATTGTTACGCCCAGCTCCGGCATCAACGCTAGCGCACCCATGAAACTGATTGGGATACCCACACATACCCACAGTGCCACGGAAAAGCGTAAGAACAACGTGAGCAGCAGAAAAATGAGCAGGCCACCCTGCATTGCACTCTTGACCAGCGTGTTGAGACGCGCTTTGACAATGCGCGCCCTATCCCGCCAATAGCTGATCTCAACCCCCGGTGGCATGCGTGCGCTGACTTCGGCAATGTATTCTTTCGTAGCGCGAGAAATTTCGATAGCGCTCTGCTCGCCAGTCCGATAGACGTCGACCACTACTGCGGGCTTGTTGTTGAATCGTGCAAGTAACGGCTCTTCTTCGAATCCATCGTTTACATTGGCGATATCCGCAAGCGTTAGGCGTGTGCCGTCATCGCGTGTCAGCACTACGATATCGTCGAAGTCCGACTTCACATATGCTTGACCCTTGGTGCGCAGCAGCACCTCGCCTCCCTGGGTTCTAATCGACCCAGCGGGGAGGTCCATGGAGGCACGGTTGATGGCGGCTGCGATTGCCTCGAAGGTGAGCCCATACTGCTGCAAGGTCGCTTCCGAGACATTAATAGATATCTCGTAAGGCCGGACCGCGGTCAGTTCGACTTGGGTAATGTTCGGAAGACTCGCTAGGTCGTCGCGCACTTGCTCGCCCAACAACCGTAGTTCACGTTCCGCAAGATTTCCCGCTATCACCACACTGATAACTTCACGTCGACGCTCGGCAATGTTATAGATTGGTCGCTCCGTTTCCGTTGGAAATGTGCTTATCGCATCGACTTTGTTCTTGATGTCGTCGAGTAATTCTCGTGCGTCGTAGCCCTTCTCTAGTTCGACACTCACCCTGCCAAATCCTTCGGACGCCCGTGAACGCAGTTCCTTAATGCCCTCCAAGTCATGAATCGCTTCCTCGATTCTGAGTACGACGCCTTCCTCAACCTCTGACGGGGTTGCACCGCGATACGGCATGTTGATATTGACGATGTCGAGCTCGAATTCGGGAAAAACTTCCAGTGGTATACGTGCAGTCATGGCGTGGAGGCCGAGCGCAAGGATTACCAGCATCAGCAAATTTGCAGCCACACCGTTACGCGCAAACCAGGTGATCATTCCGTTCATAATTCGTTTGCCTGATCGTTGGTGAGATTAGCCTTTGAATTGAGATCAGGTTTGTCAGCGCTGTTGTATTCAGACCGAAGGATGTTGCCCTTGTCATTGACGATCGTCACTGCGACGCGGGTCGGTCCGCTAAAGCCAAGAGGAGTGAGTGAAATAAGTTCTCCTTCACTTAGTCCGTTTTGGATGACGACATGGTCTGCATCACGCCAGACTATTTCTACTTCACGGCGGGAAAGCTGATTCTCCTGTGTTACTACATCGAGGGCACCACCGAGGCGCAACGCGCTGCTTGGCAGCACGAAAGCGTTTCGCAATGTATGACCTTTGATTTCGGCTTCCACAAACTGCCCGACTTTGAGTGGCGGGTTGCCGGTTATGCTCTTACCGTAAGGATCGTCCACTTGTGCCACCACAAAGGTTTGTCGACTTTTGGTGTCTATCGCACCCTCGGTTCGGACTATGAGTCCCTGCCATTGATGTTTTTTGCGGCCAATCTGTGCTTTGATAGTCACTGCGGGGCCGCCGCTAGACTCGCTCGCTTCACCCCGGTATTGCTCTGGCAGATCCACATGCTCGAGTTGCGCATTGGTCAAAGGCAGCCGGATCTCCACATAGTCCACCGCATAGATGCGCGCCAGTTCGGAACCTGATGAGGCGTATTGGCCAACATCGACGCTTTGTTGCAATACCCTACCCGCGTAGGGGGCAGCGATGGTTGTGCGTCCCAAATTGAGGCGAGCCCGTTCGACTTCAGCCTTGGCAGCGGCAATGGCGGCCTGAGCACTTACGAGTTGTGGTTTGCGCAACACCAGCTCGCTGGGTTCGCCACCTTCACCCAGACGCTCCCAATCTCGTCCGGCCTGGGCGGCCCTGGCTTTCTCCTCTTCAAGCGCCAGGCGGGCCCGCGCGAGATTCGATTCCGCCACTATCACCGCAATTTCGTAGTCGCTTGGATCGATACGCAACAGCACATCGCCTGCTTCGAAAAATCCACCATCACGAAAATTCCATAACACCTCAACCACACGGCCGGCCACCTCTGAGATCAGGGTACTTTCGGTCCTTGGCTGCACCGTGCCGTGGGCTTTCAACAGCACCTGGTAGTCGCTGGGTGTCGCGCGTATGGCGTCAACGCTTGGGATGGTTGGTTGTGGTAGTCGGCGTTCAGGCTCGGGTTTGGTCGCTACCGCGAAATAGGCGATGCTTATGCTTAGTGCCAGCACTAGCAGGGGCGTCATGACTTTCAAAACTTTCATGTCAAATCTCAGGTATGGCTACTCTGCAGTCGCCATTGTTGAGATTGTGTCCCTTTGTTTGCTCGTACTATCGTGCAGCTGATCGAACTCACCACCGAGGGCGAGGTAGAGATTGATGCGATTCTGCAGGCGCTGATTGGTGGTGGTGATCAGGGCTTGCTGGGCATCAAAGGATCGGCGCTGAGATTCCAGCAAAGTTATAATATCCACGAGGCCTTCACGATACTGCTCGAGCGCCAACTTCTCGGCCTCGATAGACTCGTTTGCCGCATTCTTGAGAGCAGCTTCCTGCCGCACCAGGAATACCTCGGCTGTGAGTGCTGTCTCGACTTCTTGAAAGGCACGGAGCAATGCTTCGGCATAGTTTGCCAGAGCCTCTCGACTGTCCGCGATCGCCAGATCAGACTGCGCTTTAAGCCGACCTCCTTGAAAAATAGGCGCGGTGAGGGCGCTCGCGATCGCCCACACTAATGAGTCCATATCGAGAATCTCCTTCAATTCGCTTGAGCTGGTGCCACCGGAGGCAGTGAGCACGAGGCTGGGTAGTCGTCGCTTGTTTGCCTCGTTTACCCGTTCGTCTGTCGCAGCAACGCGCTGCTCCGCAGCAATGAGATCAGGTCGTCTCAATAGAAGCTCGGATGGCAACCCTGTGGGTATATTGCGAGTAATCGCCGGAAAGTTGTCATCGAGCTCGATCTTGCCCGAGGGATATCTGCCGGCCAGTACGTCGAGTTGTCGCCGAACTGCATCGCTTGTCGCTTTTTGAGATTCCAGGCGACCGATAGCCCCCGAGACGTTCGCGCGTGCAAGTCGCACATCCAGTGCACTGTTCAATCCACTGCGAAATCCGTCTTCAATGACCTCGAGTGTGTCGCGGAAGCTCTGAAGTGTCTGCTCGACGAGTTTGACTTGTAGCTCGCTCGCTATTGCGTCAAACCATACACGCGCCACATTGGCGGCAAGGGATAACCGTGCCGCCGCAAATTCTGCCTGGCTCACTTCAACATCGAATAAGGCGGCACGGGCCTGATTGCTCAATCGACCCCAGATGTCTGCCTCCCAAAAGATATCTAAGCCAGAGCCGTAGCTATTGTTTCGAGATGCTGAGAACACAATGCCACCGGATGAGACATTGCGCTTAGTGCGCGATGCATCGACAAAGCCGGTAATCTGTGGAAATCGATCGGCGCCACGAATGATGGCAAGCGCACGTGATGCCTCAACACGTGTCGCCGCCGCTTGTAGATCAAAGTTTGCGACCACTGCCTCGCGCACCAGCGAGGATAACTTTGGATCGCCGAAGTCATCCAGCCATGGCTCAACGAGCGGTGCGGCCTCGGCCGACGCGCCAACCCATTTATCGGGGATATCCACCTGCGGCGCGTCGCTCTTGTGTTCGGACATCAGAGTGCACCCTGTAATGACAACGAGTGCACCACAAAGGACTGCTATACCGACCTGCTTCATGACGATTGATCTGTATAGGCCCGCATACCGTAGGCGGTGAATAGGACAATATGGTTAACGGCATCGCCGATGTCGTGATGCGCCAGAACACCCTCATCGCCGTTATCGTAGAGTTCCTGCACTTGCAGTATGTGGATCAACTGCGCTACAAGTGAATGAATACATAAGCACGCATGCGTTTCCTTCAGGTCGGGACAGACTTTTCGCAGTGCCTCCAACAACGCATTCATGGTCGGGCGTATCATTTCCTCGACAATCATTTCTTTCGGCACGTAACGATCGACCATTTCTCGCATGATGAGTTTCATGGTGAGGCGTCCCCGACCGTCTTCCATAAGTGGCTCGAGAAACGCGTTGGCAAATGTGCGCAACACCACTTCGAGTGACAAATCGCCACGGTCCATCAACGCTTTTAGTGCCCCGACACGGCGCTCGCGCAGCTCTGCGAATCGAAGCCTAAAAACTTCGAGGTAAAGCTGGTCCTTACTCCCAAAGTAGTAGTTGACCGCAGCGACATTACAATCCGCAGCGGCGGTGATATCGCGCACCGAGATGTCCGCAAAACCGGATTCGGCGAAACGTTTGGCAGCAACCTCCAATAGACGCTGACGCACGCTATCGGTATTTGTGGAGGCTTGGGATTTAGTAGCCATAAACGGTCGTTTTAAACTTCCATCTAAAACAAATGTTTCGATGATGTCAACCGCAAATATGAGCCGTTGGTGATCGTGATGATGACATCTATTTAGTCCTGAGCATGGAAGCGGTGGCGAACACGATAAAGATTATGATTGCCGATGCAATAAATACTCGGGCGCCTAACAAGTTGTATAGCAGTCCAGCAGTAACCAATCCGACGATACTCGCTACGGCGCCAACGCTACTCGCGAATCCCTGAACTGCGCCCTGGTAGGTCTCCCCTGCTCGCTTGGACAGGGTAGACATCACCGATGGCCACATTAACCCGTTGCCCAGGGCGATCAAAGCCGCAGCCATATAGATTACCGCTTGGGTGCTGGACATCAATAAAGCAAAACCCAAACTCAACACGAGACTTCCCCAAATCACCAGTGTTCTGTCGGTCCACTTCTTCGATGCCCGGGCGAGAATGGGTCCCTGCACGACTACCATCAGTAGGCTAAGTATGGCGAAAAACACCCCCGCCTGGCTGACCGACCATGCCAATCCCTTTACTGCATAGATTGGAAACGCAATATAGAAAAAACTGAAGCCAAGCATCACCATGAAGTAGATTGCCAATAGCGCTGGAATGCATTCCAGACTTAAAATTTCTTTGAGGGAGGTTTCCTTAGTGCCTTCGATACGAAAACACTCTTTGTGTTCCTGTCCAAATACTTTCCTAACGTTAGTGTGTTCGGGATCGTGATATAGCGTGCAACGATTCGACTCCTTGAGGCCGACGGCAATGATGAAGGTAGCAACAAGGGAAATGAGTAGCGCCGCCACCACCGGTAGAATTTCTCCCCAAATGGTTGCCCCAAGCAGGCCCGCTAATGCGGGTCCGAACACAAAGCCGAGATTTCCCGACACCGCCATTTTCCCGAAATTCTGATTTCTCTGGTCCTCATCCGTAATGTCTGCCAGATAAGCATTGGCCACCGATACGTTTCCGCCGGTGATGCCGTCGGCAGCCCGTGCTATAAACAGCACAATCAGTGGCAGCGTCAGGGTGAACTGCCCCAATACCTGCGAATCCATCTCGATCAAAGCATTTTCCGGCAGAAGGAAGGCGCCCAGGAAAATCATCCATGACAACAAGGTGCCCAGTTGGCTTAGTAGGAGAATCTTTCGCCTGCCATATCGATCGGACCATCTCCCAAGAATGGGGGGCCCAATAAGCTGAAACGCGGAGTAAGTGGCACCC
>JAOTYS010000518.1 GCA_029861795.1 Gammaproteobacteria bacterium
ACCTCGTCCGCGGCGTGTATTGTTAGTGACGCCTGCGGGGAGTTATCGCACAAACGCTTATCTCCAGGCAGCACAGACTTTGGGTCTGGACGTGGTTGTTGCCTCTGAGGGAGAGCATTCCGTAGTGCCCGCTTACTCCCGCGGCATCAAAGTGCGCTTCGCCGATATTGACCAAACCCTCAGTCTGATATTCGAAGAGGCACAAAGATCTCCGTTCTCAGGTGTGGTGGCCACAGACGACTATGCCTCTGAGGTTGCCGCACAAATCGCGCAGCGGCTCGATCTGCCACATAACGATCCCCATGCGGTGCGCATCGCACGTCGCAAAGATTTAGCACGTCAGCGACTTTTGCAGCATGGCATGCGCTGCCCACGGTTCTGGAGGATAGACCTCAACCATTCACTGGCCGATCAGATCGATGCTGTGACCTATCCCTGCGTCGCCAAGCCAATCGCCTTGTCCGCAAGCCGTGGGGTAATCCGCGCAGATACGCCGCAACAGTTGTTGAAAGCATGTGACCGAATTCGGTCGATTCTAAGGGAGGTGGAGAATCCTGAAGAGAATCATTGTATTCTGGTTGAGGAGTTTATTCCTGGTTCCGAGTGTGCGGTGGAAGGTCTACTACATGAAGGATCGCTAGAGATTTTAGCCATCTTTGATAAGCCCGACGACATGCAGGGTCCGTATTTCGAGGAGACCTATTACGTCACACCATCACGGATGTCTCAAAAGACCCAAGAGATCATTCGGGTGTTGTTACAAAAGGCCTGTATCGCTTACGGTTTGCACCAAGGTCCCATCCACGGGGAGTGCAGAGTAAATGAGCGCGGCGTGTGGGTGCTTGAGCTGGCCGCACGCACCATTGGGGGCGAGTGTGCAAGAGTCTTTGGATACGGTACCAACGTCGGCCTCGAACAGTTGGTATTAGCCAATGCTACAGGGTGCAGGTTGCCCATGACGCCGAAACTGGACATTGCAGCAGGTGTTCTAATGATTCCCGTCCCCAAGGGCGGGGTACTAAGGCGCGTTGAGGGGGTGTCTGCCGCCCAACGTGTTGTCAACGTGGAGGAGGTTATCATCACCGTGCGGGAAGGGTACGTGCTGACACCTTGGCCGGAGGGGACGAGTTATTTGGGGTTCATCTTCGCTCGCGCCGAAACGCCTGAGCATGTTGAAACGGCACTTCGTACCGCCCATGCCCACCTGAACATAGTGGTTGCACCGATGTTCAACGTCTCAGTTGCCTAAAGCCTCTCTGATCACAAGTAGTTGATTACAACGCAGTAACAACCACCTCACCATCGGCAGAAACATCGATACGATACTTTTTACCGTTAGGACAGGTCGCCGTTATACGTTTGTTGCCCGCGGCATCCTCGGACTCTGCGATATTGGTAACCTCTTTACCACCGCAAGGGTGACCGCGCAGCATGATCGTTGCCGCGATATCTTCGGCAGGTGTCACCGCAGACGTTGAACTGCTGTAGCAAATCATCACCACAGCAGTAGTGAGCCAAATATGTCTCATGTCTTGACCTCCAACATTGATTGCCAGACAAAATGCCTAGCCTTGTAGATGTCCTGCGCAAGTCCGGGATCCTTCTCACCAAGCAATGTAATGGCTTTCAACACCAACCCCTCGAACTGCTGGCGAACTTGCAACAGCTCCTGGTCGGCACGCTGCCCACTATACTCTGTGACCTGTCGAATGATTTGTTCCACATCACCCTTCAAAGCTAGCTTAGTCAGAAAACCGATCGCTTTTGTCTGTTTGATTCGCTCGATCAGCTGATCGATATTAAGCCCGGCGGAGTCATCGATTGTTGACCGACAGGCGCTGCCAGTGGTGTCGCTGTCGTCCGATGTCGTTAATTGAGTTGGTTCTGAAGTATCCGTCCCGACCGAATTGCAGTCACTAGTATCCGTTGGAATACCCTCAGAATCAGTTGTTGATATTGTGGGCTCATCGGCCACATCAACTTCATCACGCATACCCTCAGCCAGTCCCGACAACGGGATGCCGCACCACAAGACAATAAGCAGCACATACTGTGGTTGAATTGAATTTCTTTGAATGTATGTGTCCATGGTACTCAGAGCTTGGACTATGCGCGCCTCACAGGCAGTGCGATCACTCGTGTCCTTCTAGGGTTACTACTTTGCTGCGAGCACCTAGGTGCGGGTGTAAGACACAAAAAACCGGCTGAGCAAGCCGGCTTTTTTGATCTTGCTTGTCCCTCACCGATTAAAATCGTACGAATCCACCGAGAGAGATGATGGTCAAATCATTGTCACCGCTATCTCCAGTAACTTCAAGTTCGAGGTTGCCTCTTTCACCGAGTAACAAGCCCAATCCAGCGCCGAATGCAAAACTTGTATCGCTTTGATCGTTGTTCGCTGGACCGACATCGACCTCTACATCTGAGCTAAGCAGTCCAAGCTTGCCTTTGAAATACACCGTTCCTGGCGTACGGTACGCAAAAAATACCCCCACCGTATCAACATCCCAGTCCCCCGACGGCCCAATGTTCGGACGGAATGAGCCGTCGTCAAAGGAGGTTGTTATATCTAGTTCAATGGACGACTTTCCTCGATAGGCGATCGCCTTAGCAAACTCATAACCCAAAATGATACCAGCGTTGCCGGCGTCACCGTCGAATCCGGATTGACCATTTTGCACATTGCTCACCTTGGCACCCACAAACCACTGGCCGGCGGCCTTTTGCCCAAACCATGTTGTCTCGCCAGCGCTGGCGCTATTGAGGAGAAAACTGAAAAGACTTGACCCGAGTAAGAACGCGATCACCCGTGGATTTTTCATATTGGTTTCCTGTTATTTGATTGTAAGGAGGCACTTTCGCGGCTCAATGAGTAAAGTAGCAGGGAATTCTTTACAACTCAATGTGCTACTGGACAATTTAGTCGTTGCGATCGATCTTACTGTTATAACTTATTGTATTGCAAGAAAAAAGGGTGATTTTACCCCAGTCAAAAACAAGGATTAGCTCCGGCTAGGTGGTAACTAAGAAGGTCGTCGTCACTGAACCCTCAAGGATCAGCCCACAGCCTTGGCTTTACCCGCGATGGATTGTTCCCAGCGAGCTTGAATTGTAGCGCTAATAGTCTGCGCATCGAGGCCCGCCATAGTAAGCATCTCATCGCGATTGCCATGATCGATATGTCGATCTGGCAAGCCAAGATTTAAGATAGGGACAAGTAAGCCGTGTTCGGCTAGCAGTTCGTTCACTGCACTGCCGGCACCACCTGCCACCACATTCTCCTCAATGGTCACAAGAAGATCGTGGTTGGAAGCCATTTCCAACACTATTTCCTTATCCAAGGGCTTGACAAAGCGCATGTTTACAACCGTGGCGTCGAACTTCTTCGCTACCTCCAGCGCGGGTGTCA
>JAOTYS010000091.1 GCA_029861795.1 Gammaproteobacteria bacterium
CGATATTTCCAGGTTTGAGCAATATATGACGCGAGTGCGCGAGCTTGGCCTGCATGAAAGGTGTTTCATTTTGGTGGGTGTGGGGCCATTGGCGTCTTCGAATGCCGCACGCTGGATACGTGAGCATGTCCCAGGTGTTCATATACCAGATGCAGTCATTGACAGGCTGGCGCGGGCAGAGAAGCCAAAACGGGAAGGACGCATGCTGTGTGTAGAGCTAATTCAGCAAATTCGTGAGATTGAAGGTGTCGCCGGCATTCACGTAATGGCTTATCGTCAGGAGGAAGCCGTGGCGGAAATTATCGATGCATCGGGAGTGTTGCAAGGGCGCGTTCCCTGGTATCCCGGTCAAGAAAGCGTATCAGAACCCCACAGGGTAACGTTATGACCGACACCGTGGTCAGTTCGCCTACCAAGGAAGTAGTGATTGGGTTCGGTCGACCGTTTTGCATAATCGGCGAACGCATCAATCCCACAGGTCGCAAAGTATTGGCCGCGGAGATGGCTGCGGGCGACTACAGCCGTGTCGAAACCGACGCGTTGGCGCAGGTCTCCGCGGGCGCGCACATGTTGGACGTCAATGCCGGCATTCCGTTGGCGGATGAGCCACGCATACTGGCGGAGGCGGTGCAGCTGGTCCAGTCGTTGATCGACGTTCCTTTATCCATTGATTCCTCTATTGTTGCAGCGTTAGAGGCAGGGCTTGCTGTATATCGGGGCAAGGCGCTGGTGAACTCGGTGACCGGAGAGGAGGAACGTCTGGAGTCGGTGCTGCCATTAGTCAAAAAACACGGTGCGGCTGTGGTGGTGATCTCCAACGACGAGACCGGTATTTCCGAAGATCCTGATGTGCGTTTCGCGGTCGCCAAAAAGGTCGTGGAGCGTGCCCAAGACCACGGCATTCCGCCTTGCGACGTGGTGGTTGACCCGTTGGTGATGCCTATCGGAGCCATCAACCAGGCAGGCCGTCAAGTGATGTATATCGTTCAGCGGTTGCGCAACGAGCTTAAAGTCAATACAACCTGCGGCGCATCGAATGTTAGTTTTGGCCTACCTAACCGGCAGGGACTGAACGCCGCTTTTTTGACCATGGCGATCGGCGCCGGAATGACTTCAGCGATTACCAGTCCCCTGCATCCGGAGGTGATGCAGGCAGTGATGGGCGCCGACGTCATCGCGGGACACGATCCGGAGTGTCGTCGTTGGATCATGAAATACCGTGAAGCCCCCGCGGCTGGCGCTGAGGGAGCACGTGGGGGCCGCGAGCGCAGGCGGCGCAGAAAACTCATAGGTTAATTGAACGGTCGACCATGACTGCACGCGCTGATGTATTGGTGGTGTTCACACCTTCGGGTCGCCGCGGGCGGTTTCCCGTAGGCACACCAGTGCTGCAAGCGGCACGGTCTTTAGGTGTGGACATCGATTCGGTGTGTGGTGGCCGAGCCCTTTGTGGGCGTTGTCAGGTCTTATTGAGCGAAGGGGAATTCGCCAAACATGGTTTGACTTCGCGTAAGGAACACCTTTCGGCTTTCAGTGAGGTAGAGAAGGAATACGCCGAGACTCGCGAGCTTGCTTCCGGTCGGCGTCTCAGCTGTTCCACCCAAATACTGGGGGATGCGGTTATCGATGTACCACCTGATAGCCAGGTGCACCGTCAGGTGGTGCGCAAAGGTGTGGAAGTCTACGACATCGATCTCGATCCAGTTGTGCGGCTCTACTATGTGGAGGTGCAAGAGCCCAATATGCACGATCCCTCAGGGGATTTGCAGCGTCTCAAAGAGGCATTGGAGTTTGAATGGAGGTTGGAGGGTCTGAATTGTGATTTGCGCTTACTACAAGATTTGCAGGAGGCCCTACGTCAGGGCGAGTGGAAAGTCACCGTGGCGGTGCATGATAACAACAAGATCATTGCGGTGTGGTCGGGCTTTCACGACAAAGCGTATGGGTTAGCCATCGATGTCGGCTCCACAACAGTGGCGGCCCATCTCTGCGACCTGTCTAGTGGAGACGTGGTCGCTTCGTCGGGTGTTATGAATCCGCAGATTCGATTTGGTGAGGACCTAATGAGCCGCGTATCCTATGTGATGATGAATCCGGGAGGAGATTCGGATATGACCCGGGTGGTGCGTGATGCAATCAATCAGCTTGCTCGTGAAGTGGCAGTGGACGCGGGAATTGAGATCACTGACATACTGGAAGCTACATTTGTCGGTAACCCCATCATGCACCATCTGCTACTTGGCATTAATCCTGTGGAGCTGGGGGGAGCCCCGTTCGCGCTTGCAACCGATGAATCTATCTCGATTTGGGCGTCTGAGTTGGACCTTGAGTTTCACCCGAATGCCCGGGTGTTTGTGTTGCCTTGCATCGCCGGCCATGTTGGTGCAGACACCGCCGGTGTAATTCTTGCTGAAGCACCACACATGCGTGATGAGGTCACATTACTGGTGGATGTGGGAACTAATGCGGAGATCGTGCTCGGAAACCGTGACCGCCTGCTCGCCGCGTCTAGTCCCACCGGACCTGCATTCGAAGGAGCGCAAATCAGTTGCGGGCAACGTGCTGCGCCTGGTGCAGTAGAAAGGGTACGTATCAACCCCGATACGCTGGAACCTCGTTTTAGTGTGATTGGCTGTGACAAGTGGTCCTGTGAACCGGATTTTCCAGAGGCTGTGGGCAATGTCGGTATCACCGGTATCTGTGGGTCTGGAATCATCGAAGTGATCGCAGAGATGTATCTTGCCGGTATCATCAGCAGCGACGGGGTTATCGATGGCAGCTTCGCGGCGAAGACCCCACGAGTGGTGGCGGATGGCCGCACGTTTGCGTACACGCTTTACCAAGGTGACGTGAACTTACGGATTACCCAAAATGATGTGCGCGCCATCCAGCTTGCTAAGGCGGCACTCTATGCCGGCGTTCGTCTATTGATGGATCGAATGGGGTTGGATGGTGTTGATCGGATTCGGTTGGCCGGCGCCTTCGGCAGTCACATCGATGTGAAATACGCCATGGTGCTCGGATTGATACCGGATTGCGACTTGGCCCATGTCGGATCCGCCGGTAATGCGGCCGGCACAGGGGCACGTGTCGCATTGCTCAATCGCACCGTGCGACCCACCATTGAGGAAATTGTCAAAAGGGTCGAAAAAGTAGAAACCGCAGTGGAGCCGAGGTTTCAAGAGCACTTTGTCGATGCGATGGCAATTCCCCACAAAAGCGCTGCTTATCCTAACTTGTCCAAACTGGTGAAGTTACCCGAACCCAAGGTACTCAGTGATGCCACATCTGGTGGCACCCGTCGCTCTCGCCGCCGCAGCGCACGAAGCGGGTGACGCGGACGAGTTTTGCTGGCGCGTCCTAGGGGTTTCTGGCAACCGCTTTACTGTCGTTTCGTAACTCGCCTTGGGGTGGACTTGCTTGCCGCAGTCTGCGCTCGTCGCGTGGTGGAATGCCAAAAAAATCGCGATAGCATTTACTGAAGTGGGGTGCGGAGACAAATCCGCAAGACAGCGCCACGTCCACGATCGACTTGCTGGTTTGTAGCAGTAGCTGACGTGCCCGGGTCAGTCGCAGTTCTAGATAGTACCGAGTGGGAACACATTTCAAGTGTTTTTGGAACAGGCGTTCGAGTTGTCGTCGCGACAGACTCACATGTTGTGCTAACTCATCCAAGCTCATCGGCTCTTCAAGGTTCGATTCCATCAAAGACACCGCTTCCACCAACTTGGGTTGGCCTGTACCGAGGTGCGACTTCAATGGGATTCGCTGGCGGTCATTGCGTCCCCGAATGCGTTCGCAAATGAATTCCTCTGAGATTGCTGCGGCCAGCTCTGCGCCGTGATGTTCTCGAATAAGATTCAGCATCATGTCTAGCGGTGCTGTGCCGCCGGAACAGGTATAGCGATCTCTATCGATCTCAAACAGCTCGGCGGAGACAATAACGCGAGGATATTCCTCCCTCAGGCTCGCCATGTTCTCCCAATGGATGGTGCAGCGGTAGCCGTCTAGTAGGTTCGCACGTGCGAGTAAGTGTGTGCCGGTGCACAACGATCCCATGGCAATCTTTCGACTCGCGACCTTGCGTAACCAAAACAGAAGGCTCTTGCCGGCAGCGCGATCAACGTCTACCCCGCCACACACAAACAAAGTGTCAATCGTGGCGCATTCCGCGATCGAACAACTTGGTGTGATCTCAAGCCCGTTACTCGAGGCAACAGGTTGTCCGTCGGCGCTGACGATGACCCATTCGTATAAGATTTGGCCACTGAGCCGATTTGCCATTCTCAAGGGCTCGATCGCCGAGGCAAAGGCGATCATCGAAAAGTCGGGGACTAGCAGGAAGCCAAAGCGACGAGTTTTCTGACCTTCCGTACTAATGACTTTGGGCTGTTCCATAGACCACAGGGATATGTCGCAAAGACAATAATGTATGACGCAGCAGGGCAAACATCAACAATGGATAAGGCGGGTATAGACGGTGGCTGGTTTTACTCCTGCAGCCGTCGGAATTAACAGGGGATCTTAGGCGTCGTTCTCGATACGCGACACCAGTATCTCGGCAGTCATTAGGTCCAGATGCCCGCCGCCGCCGTTCTTAAAGATAGTAATTTCATCTCGAGTGCGGCGGCCAGCTACGGTGTTGCGGCACAGATCGTATAGATCCCCCAAAATGTCGTGTTCGGTGATCACCCCCGCTTCCATGGGCAACAGGATCTCACCGATCTCACCGACGGTCGTCTTCCTGGAGTCTACATAGATGTTGCCACGACGCATTGCCTCGTCGTCGGCCTCGCGCATGGTCTTCGTAAAAGCGCCCACCAGATCCAAGTGACAACCTGGCTGCAACCACTCTCCTTTGATCAAAGGGGTGGTGACACGGGTGGCACAGCAGATTATATCCGCCTGACGGGCAGCGGCTTCAAGGTCGGTGGTGGCTACTGCTTTCACCCCGCTGACACTGAGTGCATCGGCGAGCTTCGTCGCTCGGGCACTATCGCGATTCCATATGCTGACCTGACCTATGCTAGGTCGTACCGCACGATGCGCGGCGATCAGTGGCGCCGCCATCGCGCCTGCGCCAACCATAAGCAAGTGCTCCACATCTTCTCGCGCGAGATAACTTGCCCCCAAGGCAGAGTCTGCCGCAGTCTTACGCCAGGTCAGCGCGGTGCCGTCAATAACTGCTTTTAGGCTGCCGTCGCTACCATCGAACAGTACGTAAATGCCCTGGATGGCAGGCAGGCCGGTGGCACCCGGGTTATCCGGAAAGATGGTGACCAGCTTCACGCCCATCGCCTGGTGTCTTTGCCACGCAGCACGAAAGAAGAAATGAGTGGCCGTTCCAGTCGCTCCCGGCTGTTCCAGCAGTAGGTCTTCCATTACGTCCATATCGGCTTGATGTAAGTCTTTTAGCCCGGCCACCAGATCGGGATAGTCCAGCAGTTGTTCTACTCGGTGCGCGTCGATGAAAATTATCCGCGACATAGGGCTATACTCGTTGGATTGCAGTTAGAATGCGCGACCATTCTATCCATATTATCAGTATTGCACGAACGAGAACGCCCTCATGCCAATCCATTTTGCCAAGGAAGAACTAAAGCTGCGTCGAACGATGGCCGCCAATGAGCTAATCTCCAGAGGCTTAGAGGGGTTACTGATGTTTCGCCAGGAGAGCATGTATTACCTCGCCGGCTATGACACGTTCGGCTATTGTTTCTTTCAATGTCTATACCTACATGCCGATGGGCGTATTACATTGCTGACCCGTGCCCCGGATTTGCGTCAGGCGCAACATACCTCAGTGATAGAGGACATTCGAATTTGGGAAGATAGTGCGGGTAAAAATCCGGCGCAAGATCTTAAAGCGATTCTCGAGGAGTACGGTTGTAAAGGTAAGAAGGTTGGTATCGAGTACGACGCCTACGGTTTGACCGCGTTTAATTGGCGGCGTGTTGAGCAACAATTATCGGGGTTTTGCACGCTGGAGGACGCCTCGGATTTGGTGAGTCGGCTCAGGGTGGTGAAAAGCCCCGCGGAGATCGAATACGTACGTCGCGCCGGGAAACTGGCGGACGCAGCGCTGGAGCAGGCCAACGAACTCGCAGCGCCAGGTGTATTTGAAGGCGACATCCTGGCGGCGATGCAAGGTGTTGTGTTCTCCGGTGGCGGCGACTATCCGGGCAATGAGTTTATTATCGGCGCGGGTGATGATGCCTTGCTTTGTCGCTATTTCACCGGACGTAAACACCTCGCCCAACAGGACCAGCTCACTATCGAATTCGCGGGCGCCTATCGGCGCTATCACGCCTGTTTGATGCGCACCATAGTGGTCGGCAAGCCCGATGCAGCCCACTTGGATATGCACCAGGCTTGCGTTGACGCGATGCAGGCATGCTTGGACACGCTCAAACCTGGGCGCGCGATGGGCGAGGTGTTCGATGCCCACGCAAAAGTGATGGATGCTGCAGGTTATCGTAAACACAGGATGAACGCCTGCGGCTATAGCCTGGGTGCCACCTATACGCCGACGTGGATGGATTGGCCCATGTTCTATACGGGGAATAGTGTCATTATTGAGACTGACATGGTGTTTTTTCTCCACATGATTCTGATGAACAGCGAAGACCATAAAGCAATGACCCTAGGTCAGACTGTCAGGGTGACCGGCGACGGTCACGAGCGTTTGAGTAAGGCCCCACTGGATTTGGTTGTAAAATCTCCGGAGACCAGATAGTGGGTAGACAGTGTGAGGAGTGACCTGGGGTATGCAAGTTTATGTGTCTTTGGACTTTGACAGTCACAGGTGAGCGCAGGAGGATACGAGCATGAGCGAAGCAGGTCGGCGCATGGGTGGACGGGCGGCGCGACGTGCGTTACGCGCAGCCCCTATACCTGAGGAGGAGAAGGCAGTTAGACCTGGCATGCAAGGAGGTCGCTACAAGCCATTGTCAGATGACGATGTAAACCGAATCCACCATGCCGTGCTTGATGTGCTGGAGAACATTGGATTGTCCCAGGGCATTCCGTCCTGCGTTGACTTGCTCACCGGCATCGGCTGTACCTTATCCCCCGAAGGCCGATTGCTTTTTCCCAGAGCATTGGTGGAAGACACCATCGCAAATGCTGCGCGCAACTTTGTGCTTCATGGCAGAGATCAGGCACATGACATGGAGCTCTCCGGAAATAAAGTTTACTTTGGTACCGCAGGAGCCGCGGTCCATATCGCCGACTGCGATACGCGGGAATATCGTGAATCCACGTTGGCAGACCTATACGATGTGGCACGGCTGGTAGATTCTCTGGAACACATCCACTTTTACCAGCGTTCTCTAGTGGCTCGTGACATGACTGATCCACGCGAGTTGGACATCAACACCGCATACGCTTGCCTCAGTGGCACCAACAAACACGTAGGGACTAGTTTTGTGCTGACGGACTACCTGGACGAAACCATGGACATGCTGCATTTGGTGGCGGGTGGCGAGAAGCAGTGGCGCGAAAGACCTTTTGTTAGCATGTCCAACTGTTTTGTTGTGCCGCCATTGAGATTCGCAGAAGACGCCTGCGGATGTCTTGAGGCTGGTGTGCGTGCGGGTATGCCGATATTGTTGCTGGCTGCCGGCCAAGCCGGCGCTACCAGCCCTGCGGCGTTAGCCGGTGCCGTGGTTCAGGAAGTGGCCGAGGTGTTGGCCGGTCTGGTTTATGTCAATGCCATTAAACCCGGGCATCCGGCCATATTTGGGACCTGGCCATTCGTCTCAGACTTGCGCACCGGGGCGATGAGTGGCGGAAGTGGTGAACAGGCTGTGCTGATGGCGGCTTGTGGTCAAATGGGTCGTTACTACGATCTGCCTACCGGCATTGCGGCGGGTATGGCCGACGCCAAGTTACCCGATGCGCAGTCTGGGTTTGAGAAGTCTTATACCAATGTGCTTGCGGGGCACTCGGGCGCCAACCTGGTGTACGAATCTGCCGGGATGCATGGAAGCCTGTTGGGATGCTGTTTCGAAAGTTTTGTTATCGATAACGATATGTTAGGCGCCATTCAGCGTACCATCCGCGGTATCGAGGTAACCGAGGACAGTCTGTCCATTGAGTCTATAAGGGATGTTTGCATTGGTGGGCCCAATCACTTTCTGGGTCACTCCCAGACCATGGAGTTGATGCAACGAGATTACATCTACCCCGAAATCGGCGATCGCACTAGTCCCAAGGAATGGGGCGAACAAGGCTCTACCGATATGCTACAGCGCGCACAGAAGCGCCTGCGTGAACTGATGACAAGCCACTATCCTCAATACATTGACCCGGAGCTGGATGCTCAGATCAGACAACAATTTCCCATCAGGCTCCCGCCGGAGTTGATGAAACCTGGCAACGATAGGTGGTAGATAGAACCGCTTCCTGGAACGTAAATACTGCTGCGAAGTGCCCAACTAAGACTTAAAGGGGAGGTCTCAAGTCTTCCCCTGACCGTGGGTGTTAGAGTGTGGGGTGGCCACGTCACTCATGTTCTGCGAAACGTCTGTCCATTGTTTGTGAAAACCCATCAGTGAACCCGCTCAGTCGCTCACAAATCCTCCCTGAAACGGTCCTCCCGGATGCAGCCGAGATGCTAGCGCAGGGCCGCAGCCTCGCGCCGGATGTGACGGTAGCGAGTTGCCCGTTTCTCACCACATACGACGTCCAATCCGAGATCGAATACAAACAGGCGCGTGTTGGGGAACAGGCAATAATGCTCCACGCACAAGTGGGGTATCGTGATCTTGAAAAGAGCAAGCGTGCATATGCCGAGATTTGTGAGCGAGTCGCGGCAGCGGGCCATCGTGTAGATCGATATGGCATTTGTTTGGATTGGAGTATGGGTTATCCGACAAAGGCGCGGCGTAATATGCCCCGTGGCACCGGATTAATTCTGCAAAACTGTGATGAGTTCGCTCAACTGACTGCGATGGCGCCAGTAGCCCCTCACTTCGGCGACTTTGTTATGGGTATGCCTGCTGCCGTTGAGAACACTGTGGCGGCATTACGAGCTGGTGCAACATGTATCGGCAACTTAGGGCAATACTTCACTTTTCGTCTACCTCATTGGCATGACGATGTGGAGACCACGGCTGAGACCTTAAAGGCATTGGCGCTGGTCGCAGCCCAACCCGTGCCAGTCTTAATTCATTCTAACCTCGACGATGGTTTTGCCGCGCTTTTCCGCGACCTTTCTTGTGCGCTTGGTGCAGTGCTATTGGAGCAGTACATCGTAGAAGAACTGGTGGGCGGCCGAATCGGTCATTGTTACGGTCATACCTACTCCGATCCTATAACTCGGCTGGCGTTTCAACGTGCCCTTGTCCGAGTCAGCAATGCGCCCGGCACCATGGTGTACGGCAATACCACGATCTTTGGTGCGGAGCTGGCGCAAAATTATGCCTCTTTGTCGAGTTATCTCCTGGTGGACATCTTGGCTCAGAAGGCCAATCCAAGCGGACATGCGCTAAATCCTGTTCCGGTAACAGAGGCGATTCGAATTCCCGAGATCGACGAAATCATCGACGCCCATCTGTTCGCAAATCGTTTGGTTGAGATGACAGACAAGATAAAGTCGTTGTTCGATATTGAGAAAGTTGACGAGACAGTGGAACAACTGGTGAGTGGTGGGCAGCTTTTTAAGCAACGTGTGTTGTCGGGTCTTGCAGAAGCAGGCATTGATATCAGTGATGCTTTCGAGTTGTTACTATCTATTCGGCGCATCGGGGCAAGATCTTTAGAGCAACGTTTCGGTCCGGGCCAACTCGACAAGACTGACCCCGTGCGACGTGTTCCCGTGGTGCCGGTAAGCACTATAAGCGAATTAGAACAAAGGGCGATAAGCTACATTGAGCACCTCAGCGAATCGGACCGAGCGAATATTCGCAGTGCTCGTTTGACGGGGTGTATTGCGACCACAGACGTGCATGAATATGGCAAACTACTTATTGAAGCCGTGCTGCAGAGATTGGGGGTCAGCCTAGTGGATGGCGGGGTGAGCACTGATCCAGAGGTATTGATAGGTCGTGCAATCAAAGGCCCGGTGGATTTTATCGGGCTGAGTACCTACAACGGTGTGGCCCTAGACTACCTGCAACGCACTCAAGTCGAGATGGAGAAAGCCAATTTGGGTGTGCCCATCTTTATCGGCGGCAGGCTGAACCAGATTCCAGAGTCCACTAATACAAGCCTGCCGGTAGATGTCAGTCAGGATCTTAACCGCGCTGGCGCGATAGTGTGCCTGCGTATCGAAGATATGTTCGAGCGGTTAGTCGCTATGGCGAAACAGCGCCAGAGGGCTCGGTGAGCGTGAGGTGATTGGCAAATCGGGTGGTACGGTGGTGTTAGCTTGTGTCCATCCTGCATTCCATTGAGGTGTTGTTCTGTGCACGCGCACTTGGCGACGTTTGCGGTTGGGTTTATGCTTTTATAAATGAAGCGAGTAGTGGTGCGGTCCGCCGGCCACTCAGGCTAGCGCTATAGGTATGGATCGATTGACGACACTACGGCGTTACGGTGGCGCCTACTGGTAATGGGTTGCGAACATGATTAGTGCACAACAAGTCAATGCGTACCGAGATAACGGTTATCTGGTGGTGGAGAACGCCATCGAACCGACGTTGCTTGAAAGATTGCGAAAGGCGACAGCGGAGTTCATCGAGCGTTCCAGAGAGGTCAGCGTCAGCGATAGCATCTATGATATCGGTCTTGGCCACAGTCCGGATCGTCCGGTCGTTCGGCGTTTGAAGAACCCCCATCAGCAGCACTGCGTGTACGACCAGGCCATGCGTTCACCGCGGTTGGTGAGCATCGTCAAGGCATTGCTTGGCACAGATGTACGATTTGATCACAGTAAGCTCAACTTCAAACCCTTGGGTGGTGACGCGGCGGTGGAATGGCATCAAGACTGGGCATTTTATCCTCATACCAATGATGACATCCTTGCTGTAGGGGTCATGCTGCAAGACTGTGATCTGGAAAATGGGCCGCTAATGGTTATCCCGGGTTCGCACAAGGGCCCTATCTACGATCATCATCACAACGGCTATTTCGTTGGCGCGTTAGATCCTAACGATGCCGACGCGGTGATAGGCAATGCTGTAGCGCTTACGGGCAAAGCGGGCTCGGCCAGCTTCCATCACGTGCGCACCATCCATGGATCCGCTGAGAATCGGAGCTGCGGTGATCGACCCATATTGCTTTTCAGTTACGCGGCTGTGGATGCCTGGCCCTTAGTAGATGTTTACGACTGGGACGAATTCAACAGCCGTATTCTGACCGGTGATGTGACGTGGGCGCCCAGACAGAAGCCTTTGCCCATCCGCATCCCGCTACCGAAAGTGCCTGTCGCAGATTCGATTTATGACGACCAAGCATCGATAAGAGGTCGGTCCTTCGCGAAAATCTCAGCATCACATTAAACGTACGAATCCTTCAGAGAGGTTTGATCATGAGTGCAGCCGATATCGCCACCTTAGAATCCCGAGCTCGCGAAAGATACTCCGATGCCGAATGGCAGACACGGACAGATTTAGCAGCTTGTTATCGCCTCATCGATCATTTCGGTTACAGCGACATAGTGTGGAATCACATTACTGCACGCGTAGCAGGGCATGACGAGTATTTTCTCATCAACCGTATGGGTTTGCGCTACGATGAGATCACCGCGTCCAATCTAGTAAAACTCGATATTGAAGGGAATGTGATCGATGGTCCGGATGAGGTCAATGTTACTGGATTTATCATTCATTCTGCCATTCACAGAAAACGTCCAGACATCGTTTGCGTGCTGCATACACACACGCGCGGAGGTCTCGGTGTCTCCGCGCTGAAGTGCGGTCTGCAGCCCATGGTTCAAGATGCGTTGATGTTCCACAAGCGGATCGCCTATCATGACTACGAGGGATTCTCCATCGATATCGACGAGCGTGAACGCTTAGCTGCCAGTCTTGGCGACAAATACGCCATGATCATGCGCAATCACGGTTTGCTCACAGCGGGGCGCACAATTGGAGAAGCCTTTATGTTGATGTATTACTTAGAGCGTGCCTGCACCATACAGATGGATGTAATGGCGACCCAGCAAAAGATATCCCTTCCGGAGGAAGCCATGCTCGCCCACGTTGCGGAACAGTACCAGCAGTTCTGTCCCGGTAAGTACGAATGGCCCGCCCTGGTACGGTTGATGGATAAAAAGGATCCGTCCTATCGGGAGTAGACGCAGTGTCTCCGCAGCTTGCTGTAGTATCGATTCGTCTAAAGGAAGGTTGATCTCGTTTCCCATCCGCGGGATCTGTGGTCGGGCAGTACTTGTACCTCCGCAAATTCCTGCCTATCCCCGTTCGCTGGTACTGAAAGGTAATACAGGTTTCCATCATCTCCCCTGTGGTCGAGTACACCGATATTTCAATAAGTCCGGTGAGATTGTTACAGCAACCCATGAGCTTTGGTCTGATGGTTACTCTCCCGCAAGTTGTGGAGAGTGGGTTTTGTGCTAGCCTGAATAGTTATGTAAGCGGTGAGGCGGTGTGATGGAAAATTCGAGTGCGTTTTCGGATAGCGAAGATCTTCAGTGGTTGGAGCGCCTGAAGTGGGCATTGCAAAACGACGGGTTTTGTCTGGCGCGGCAACGCATATTTCCGCTTCAGGATGATCCGAACGATGCTGAGCATTACGAATTCCTATTGA
>JAOTYS010000519.1 GCA_029861795.1 Gammaproteobacteria bacterium
TCTCGCTGGCGCTCAATCGCATGGTTGCCGAACAGACCACTTACGACAAGGCAGGCCTCTCAGCTAGAAGCGCGCAGTTACGATCGCGTTAGCTCGCGACACTCAGCGGCGGCGCAGGTCGCTGACCACCTCCTAGCTGTACCGCTGACAGAGTCTCCCGCTAAACTAACCGCAACAATCACTGTGCGGCAGTGAACCATAGCAAACGGCGTTCGCTTGTCGCCCAACCGAACATTGACGGCATGGGTCACCGACTCTCTAAGATCTATACCAAAACTGGCGACGACGGTACCACCGGACTCAGCAACGGCAGTCGCGTGCCCAAAGATGACCCCCGCGTAGAAGCCATGGGGGCGGTGGACGAACTGAATAGCGCGATCGGCTTGCTAATGACCGAGACACTGCCAGACAGCGTGCTGACTTGTCTGCACGAAGTGCAACATAATCTGTTCGACTTAGGAGGGGAGCTTAGCATGCCTGGTCATTGCTTGGTGAAAGAGGAACATGTCACCGCTTTGGAACAGACGCTCGATCAGTTAAACGCTAGCCTCGCGCCGTTGAAGGAGTTTATCCTACCGGGAGGTACCCGGGCCGCCTCATTATGTCACATCGCACGCGCCACCTGTCGACGAGCCGAGCGAAGAGTGCATACACTGGCAAAGACCGCCGCTGTTGCAAACCCAGTGAAACACTACCTGAACCGTCTTTCGGATCTACTGTTCGTGATGGCGCGGGTAATAAACAAAGCATCTGGGGAGCAAGACACCCTATGGAAACATGATCGCAGTAAGAGTATCCGCTAAGAAGTTGAACAGAGACTCGTTTCTGTCAAAAACAGACATAAGGATAGCCGAGCGCGCGTGCAGCCTCTGTGTTCGTCAGCTACCGGCTGACGCGGTAACTCACTGCGTAGTCATACTCCTTGCGCTGTTAACTACAAGCTTTAGTGTAACGTACCCAATCGAATCCCGGGCCCGGATCGGCTTTTCTTCCGGGGGCGATGTCGCAATGACCCACCAGGTGATTCAGGGTAATTGCAGGGAATGCTTGCATCAAAATTCTGGTCAGCTCAGACAACACCTCATATTGACGTTCTTCGAATCCCGCGTCATCAGTCCCTTCCAACTCAATGCCAATTGAGAAATCGTTCACGCAGCTTCGACCCTGAAACTGAGATAGACCTGCGTGCCAGGCCCGAAGGTGCACTGGGACGAACTGCAGCAACACGCCGTCCCGCTTGATAAGAAAATGCGATGATACCCGTAACTCTGCAATTTCCTGATAATATGGGTGGCATTCGAAATCCAACTGATTACAAAAGAACTCCTGGATCGCGGTCCCACCAAATACACCCGGCGGCAAGCTAATGCAATGAACTACGATTACATCAATGGACAAATCGGGCGGTCGTGCATCGCAGTTGGGTGAAGGCATATACTCCGCCTCTGCCATTAAGCCTGTTTTCTGATCAAGGTTCATAGCTCTCAAAGGGACAAGTTTGATCTGCGGTTCGAACTAGTCGTCAGACTACAGTCATTATTAAAGATTAACATAGCGTTGTTACATGACGACGCCAAGTCATATCAGATCTGATCCGACAATGGCTACCAGCAACCGTCAGTGGCAATTCTGGATCGACCGCGGCGGCACTTTTACCGATGTCGTTGCACGACGACCTGACGGCTCGTTAACAACACACAAGCTGCTCTCAGAAAATCCTGAGCGTTATCAGGATGCTGCATTGCAGGCAATCCGCGATGCGTTGAACGTAGATACAAAGGCCCAGATCCCCGCGACACTCATCGACGCCGTAAAAATGGGGACGACAGTGGCTACCAATGCACTGTTAGAACGCAAGGGCGACCGAACTGTGTTGGTTATCACCAAGGGCTTTCATGATGCGCTTCGTATCGGCTACCAGAATCGCCCACACCTGTTCAAACGCAACATCGTGCTACCCGAGTTGTTATATGAATGTGTGATCGAAGCCGAGGAGCGCTATAGCGCGCAAGGAGAGGAACTCATCCCCATTGACCTCGATGGGCTTCGCGCTGGACTTCAAGCAGAATTCGATCGTGGCATTCGGTCGGCAGCGATCGTATTTATGCATGGATACCGCAATCACGACCATGAGCGCGCTGCGGCTTCACTAGCGCGGGAGTTAGGGTTCACCCAAGTATCATGCTCCCATCAGGTAAGCCCCCTGATGAAACTGGTGAGCCGAGGTGACACCACGGTCGTCGATGCCTACCTATCGCCGATTCTGCGTCGCTACGTCGACCAGATGGCAAACGAGCTCGGCGGCGCGCGCCTAATGTTCATGCAATCTAATGGTGGTCTCACAGATGCAAAGTTGTTCCAGGGCAAGGACAGTATTCTCTCGGGACCAGCGGGCGGCATCGTCGGCGCGGTAGAGACCAGTACCAGAGCGGGGTTCTCAAAAATAATTACATTCGACATGGGCGGCACATCAACCGATGTCTCGCATTATGCTGGTGAATACGAGCGCGCCTTTGACACATTGGTCGCCGGGGTGCGCATGCGGGTGCCCATCATGCGCATCCACACCGTAGCGGCGGGAGGCGGCTCAATCCTTAAGTTCGACGGTTTACGCTACCGTGTCGGTCCCGAATCTGCGGGCGCCAACCCCGGACCCGCGTGCTACCGACGTGGTGGGCCACTCACAGTGACTGACTGCAATGTAATGCTAGGTAAGTTGAACCCGGAATTCTTTCCCGCAATCTTTGGCGAGCAGGGCGAGGATCCACTGGATGCTGATGTGGTGCGCGACAATTTCTTAAATCTCTCACAGCAAATCAAGGACGCTACGGGTGATCAGCGATCGCCGTTAGAGGTGGCCGATGGTTTTCTCAAGATCGCCGTGGAGAACATGGCTAATGCAATTAAGAAAATCTCGGTGCAGCGCGGCTACGACGTCACCGAATACACCTTATGCTGCTTCGGCGGGGCCGGGGGTCAACATGCCTGCCTGGTCGCCGACGCATTAGGCATGAAACGTGTCTTCTTGCACCCCTTCGCCGGCGTGTTATCGGCATACGGCATGGGGCTAGCCGACATACGCGCCATGCGCGAAACCTCCATCGAGAATCCACTTACAGACGAAGCCCTAAGGAAAACGGACAGTATATTTGTCGTTTTAGAGCAGCAAGTCCGAGATGAGATTCACCAACAAGGCATTGAGGATAAGTACATTGAAGTACAACGCCGCATCCACGTGCGCTATCAAGGCACAGATTCATCCTTGCATGTGAACTATGGAAACCGCAAGCAAGTAATCGAGACTTTCGAGACAGTGTATCGAGGTCGATATGGATTCTTGATGCCTGAAAAAGAATTAATCATTGAGGCCCTGAGCGTGGAGGCCATCGGCAA
>JAOTYS010000521.1 GCA_029861795.1 Gammaproteobacteria bacterium
TGGTTGTTGGATATTAGCAAAATTGAAAAAATAATTGTGGAATGCCCAGCGGAAATCCTTCGATATTCAGTTTATTCTCAGAGTTCTTTCCCTCGCAGATTCATATAGCACATCGAACTTCACCCCCGTTGAACCGCGCCACCTCGCGATCTCAGCGTAGGTCTTCCTAAGGTGGGTCGCTAACAACTCAAGCAGCGGTACTGGCTGAGCTCGCTATATCCCTGCGCAGCAGCCGGATAGCCTTGTCCATAGGGACGGGTTCGCTGAATAGGTGGCCCTGCATTTCATCACAGTTCAAGCTACGCAGGAACGCGACCTGAGATTCGGTCTCGACCCCCTCCGCCACCACCCGCAGACCCAGACTGTGAGACATGGACACGATAGCGGTCATAATGAGCCGATCTTGTTCGCTGGGGAGTGTATCGCAAAGGAATGAGCGGTCGATTTTGACTGAATCGACCGGCAGGTTCTTAAGACTACTCAGCGAAGAATAACCGGTGCCAAAGTCGTCGATGGAGAACTGGACGCCGGCGTCGTGTAACTCGGTCATGATTTTTACCGCCACATCCACGTTATCCATGAGTGTTGTCTCGGTAATCTCCAGTTCTAGGTGGGCTGGCGGGAGTCCAGTTTTGTAGAGTATCGAGCTGATTTCCTGCCCGAGGTCTCCTCGGCGAAACTGAACGCTTGAGAGATTTACGGCAACCCGGATACCCTCAATACCCTTATCAAGCCACTGGCGAGCCTGTAGACAAGCAGTGTTTATCACCCACTCACTGATATCGTGAATAAAGCCCGTGTGTTCCGCGATCGGGATAAACTCGGCGGGCGAGATCATTCCTAACTTCGGGTGGTTCCAGCGTATCAATGCTTCCATGCCTAGTATCCGCCAGGTTGCGAGATCGATTTTCGGTTGGTAATAAAGCATGAATTCACCCGCTTCCAATGCGTGGTGTAGCTGACTCTCCAACCACAGGCTTCTTCGGGAAGACTCATTAATATCGGGTGAAAAGAAACGCATTTGATTGTGTCCGAGTCGGCTCCGATCGACGGCGTTACGGGCTGCGCTCGCGTTCTCAAGCAAGGCCTCTGCGTCACCGGAGTCGTGAGGACAAAGACTGATGCCTGCGTTAAATCTTGCTAAGATTTCATGGCCATCGATTTCGATTCTTTCTGACAAGCTGTTGAAAATTCGTTTTACGATCCATGCGACCGGTTCCACACTGGGCAAATCTGTCAGGAGAATGCCAAATTCGTCATTATTCAAGCGTGATACGGCAGCATTTTCACCGGGGCCGTCAATTGAAGCTACTGTGTCAACCGAGCGCACTATGCCAACGAGCCGCCCGGCAATTCTTTGTAGGAGGCGATCACCCACGACACGTCCATAGGCATCATTAACCCGCTTGAATGCATCGATCTCAAGCGACACGACTGCAGCGGTACGATTATAGCGCTGACTGTAGGCGGACGCATGGCGGACTCTGTCTACAAACAGGATGTGACTGGGCAATCCAGTTAGTTCATCATGGCCTAACAGTTGCTCTTCTACTTTTCTGTATTCAAGCTCCTCCTCCATTTCTGCGACGCGCTGCCGGAGTCGGCCCACTTCAGCTTCATCGTCGGAGCTTTGAGCCGACTGCATCTGCTGGGGTTTGTTTGTTACAGAGTCATGCTCTGAGTACAAAGCGATTTCCAATTCGTCGTTCGCGGGGTAGTCATTGGCGACAGCTTCACCTTCCCAGCACATTGTCCGGTTTCGACCGCTCTCTTTTGCCAAATAGAGCCCTTTGTCTGCCAAGCTTATAAGCTCGTTGGGCTGTGATATGTTGGCTGAGAGTTCGGCAACTCCGAAGCTTGCAGTAAGGCGCAATCCAGGCGCGAACGACATGGGTGGGTGCGTGTAGATTTTTCGGCGAACGCGGTCAGCGATCGCAACACCTTCTTCTAGATTGACCCCAGGCAAAACCCAACAGAATTCTTCGCCACCGTAACGACCTACCAGGTCAACCGGCCTTGAATTAGATCGCAGTAACTTGGCAATAAGTTGTATGACCTTGTCGCCTGTGGTATGTCCATACCGGTCATTGACGGGTTTGAAATGATCGATGTCCATCATGACACAGACAAGGGGTTCCCCGGATTGGTTAGCGCTGGAAAACTCCGCCTCGAATTTTTCTAATAGGGCACGACGGTTGAGACATCCAGTGAGCGGATCCTGGGTTGCGAGAAGTTGCAGTTCCAAGGTTCTGTCTCGCAGCTCTTTCTGTGATTTGCGCAAGTTCGTTAAGATCTGCTTCTGTTCATTGTGTTTTTTCTCTAGTTCCGTCATATCGTTAAATGTAGCCAGCACTCCCCGTGTAACGCCTTTGGCATCCGATATCGGTGCAGCGTTCACCATAAACATGCGATTACTTTGGTGACCGGATTGCAATTCAAGGGGAAGGCCCACCTGCCGTTCTTGTTCTTTTAGGGTGCGCTGCCAAGGAAGATCGACTTTCTTGTGTCCTTCACCGACATCCCAGTCAAGCTCAGATGCTCGCAAGCCAACCAATTTGTCGGTCGTTGTTCCCAGCTTTTGGGCGAAAGCGCTGTTGGCAAGGATGATCTGCTCTTTTTCATCCATGATAAGTACGCCTTCGGCCAAGGTATTGAAGGCCGATTTGACCCGCTCCGGAATCACAGCTCCTGGGTCCAGCTCCCGCAGAATCCTCTTGATGAATACTAGATAAAAGACAAAACCGCACAGTGCCACAAACACAAGCAAGCCGACGAAAGAACGGTCCACACCGCCAGCGAACGGTTGTTGCAACAATGGGGCAAAGGCCACCTCCATGGTTCCCCACCGCTCGTCCCCTTGAAAGATGGGGACTTGGACATGAGTGGGAGTGGATTTGTCCAGAGGGATGTCCGACCATTGTTGGGCATGATCGCCGGCTTCGGCGAGCAGTTTGTTGTCCCGCGCGCGCAACGCTACGGAGAGCACATCGGGGCTTCTCTCAACCACAGCTTTCAGGGTGGCTTCGATGAGCTCGAGTTCGTTGCGTGTGACAGCCATCGAGATCTGAACGGCCAGAGACTCGCAGAACTTTTTTCGCCCCTCAAGCATCCCTTTGCGCTCATCGGGAATTACACCGATTACGTCACCCAGCACCAGAATAGTTATGGTGAGTAAGACCAGGGCGAAGCTGACCTTGATGGCGGGACTAAGGGCTTTCATGAAAATTCTGATTGCGGACGCAACATAGCCTGGCGGGCCGTAGCCGATTCGAACAGTAGATCGACTTTCGGATCGTCGGAATCTCTCGAGTCATTATCCTCAGTATAGTCCAGCTCCTGATCCTCGCTGGGTTTCTCCGGTTCATCGTGCTTTTTCACGAG
>JAOTYS010000520.1 GCA_029861795.1 Gammaproteobacteria bacterium
CGGATTAGAAACAAAACATGCCTCTGAATGAAGGACTAGCGCGTCCACCGTGGCGCGCGAAATCCTACCATTTGAAGTTGTTTGCGGAGAAATCAAGAAAGTCCCCGTTGTCTCCGATCATCCTCTGGAGCACCATGCGTATATCGGCTTTCTCGGCAAGCGGTAGAGATCAATTTTGGTCATGGCTGCCATGTGAGACACTGACTAACACACGTAGCGCAGCATAGTTTTCCTATTTTGGTAACCACGGAAGCTCCAATGTACGGTTTAAAACGGATTTGACGGTCGGGTCGGCCGCCAATTCATCTAAATCAAACTCGTCCATGTCGTTTATTTTTTGCTCCACTACCTTCCGTATTGCAACAGTGGATTTACCGAGTTGGCTTTCTGCCAGTCTGATTATGGCGAGTAGCTCGTTCGGTCCTTTGGGTAGGGTTATGTGATCGAAGCCTTCCACAAAGCTGATGATCTTGCCAATCTGAGTTTGCCCGCGTATGTGTCTCAGGCCCCAGCGATTTAATTTATAAAGAATCGGGAAATTTTCTGGCGCAATCTCGCGCTCTGAAAACAATTGCCGAAATCGCCCATCTACCAATTCCTGGGCCAGGAGGCGCTCGATCTGGTTATTGTCCACCCAACCTACGCATTGAAAATTATCGTTAAGCAAATAGTCCACCGGAGCAAAAAGTTCAAAAAACGTATAACCCAATCGAGTCAGATTCTTCTTAATCTGTGGGTGCTTGAGACTACTTATCGTTTGCGCAGGAGTCAGTCCCGCGTCTTGGTATAAGAAGCGGCCTACGCTGGTGCACGACATGTATGTGCGGTCTGGATCTTCTGAATCAAAGTTGTAACCTTTAACACTATCGACGATTGCTTTAGCGGCGCGATTGATCACTGTAGTGTGTTGTTCGGAAATGTCGTGGTGCCGGTAAATCTCCGCGTAGGCGCAAAACCGCGGTCCTAGAAACACATTCAGGGGAACCGGCCGTACACCCTTCTCGTAGGTTTCTATAAGCACCGGATAATGATTATCTTGGTCTTCAAGAATCGCGAAGAATGCGGAATGTGAACAAAATCCTTTTGGATCCGTTAGAGAGGTGTATAAGCCATTCCCATCCAGACTGACATTAGTTAGTAGTACATCGCCTGGGCGAAATATCACACCACGGTAACGCACACCATCGCCCACGAAATCATAATGACTGAATGCCGTATTCTTCTTCCATTTTGCGAATGACCAACTGGACGTGCGGTTCGCAGTGATATCCAAATCGACTCCGGGGCCCGCCGATTCATCGAACTCCGGGTAATCCTGGTGGCGCATACCTTGGTACGCCATGATTTCCGCGTATCTTTTGTTATCATCCAAGATGCTGGCGATTTGGGATTGCTGTTGGGGCTGGAGATAGATTCTTAGTGCTGCAAGTATCTCAACCAATGGCGCTGGGTTCTCATTTGCCCATTGCGTCCGACTGGTTAAGAGTTCATGCAGTAGTTTTTTACGCCAGAAAATAATACTTAGTTTTAGGTCGACGAGTATGTTAGAGGCAATGTTTTGACGAAGCAGGCTGATATATTGTTGGTTAACGTCTTCGATCCATTTCAGACACAACGTAGCGTTCAACACCTTGCCGGGTATCGGTTGTTGTAACAAGTCTCTTATTCTTTGGAGTGTAGGCACTTGTGGCTCTTAGATGTCAATTCCTGAGCGCAGTGTTCCAATTGTATACGAGGATGAATGACGGAACGCCGTGGAGTTCGGGTGTTTTACACGGAAGGGAGGTTCATAAGCGTATCATTTGTTCGCTACGTTGATGCGCGAACTCGGCCCCGCAAACGGAATTGGGCACCGGTTCAGCCTTCCTCGGTAAAACGAACGGTCGCATTGGCTACATTGAGCAAAAGCATGAGGGCTACGATCGACCTGTCGAGTGTGCTACTCCAACCTCGGCCAGGTAGCTCCACAAATCAGAAAAGGTGAGACCGTGTGCATTGATCGCTGGCGTGCAGCATTTACTCGGTTGTCTTTACGCTCCTGGGGCGGTTGTTGTTTCGAAAAGTCGTATCGCCTGCGAAATCCTTGTACCGACCGAAAGACCGGGCTAGAACAACGACGAAGGCAGGTTGATAGCAGAAGGTATCTACTTGATCGTCAACCACGGATCGCACCTTTGTGGCCGAGACCAGTCTGATTCCCACTCACGACTAAGGTTCAGATCTACGATTTCAGCCCCCCCAACGCGATAGACGACGACCGGCGTTTGTCGAGCGTCTATCCAAGCCGCGGTCTTTTTCGGCAGCAGGGACTTGAGGCCGAGCGCTTTGATGATCAGTTCGCCTTTACCCGGATCAGGTTCCGCGCGCCAGATCTCTTGCCACCCTTCTTTCATTTGGTCCGGTGGCAAATATCTCTCGCCTCTCGTCAGTGCCCTCCTAGACACTCGAGGACCATTAAAGAAATATAGTGCGCCCTGGGAAGGCGGTTCACTGCGAACGAGTTTAGTTAATCCTGGCTGATCAAGGAAAAAGAACGTACTTGCCCTCCTGGTGGCCAGATCGGTGTAAACGACGGTTTGTTGCTCACCTACAAACCGAGCAAGTGCGCGTGCACCGTATACACGGTCCCAGCTACGAACTGCGGTAATAAATAGGCTCGACGACACGAGTACGAGCCCGAACAATAGGATGGCGGGCCGATATGTCCGATAACGATAAACTTCGGTAAGCCCGATGCCCGCGAGAATCGCCCCGCCATAGGTGGAGATCAAATAGTATCGGGCCAACACCTTGAAACCCAAGACATAACCAGCAAACACAAAATGGAGAAGCGTGAGTGCAACGAATATTATGAGCACAGCTTTTTGTGCTCTCGAATACTGGCCACGAGTTATAACGAAGATAAACCCACCGGCCGCACAAAGGTACAATAGGACAGTACCCTCATCGGCAAGTAACCGGAAGGGTGCCGTGAACCAATTTAATCCAGCTTGTTTTATCATCAAGGTGCCCGTCGCCGGCGTACATTCGCTATGCGAAAGGTCTAAGTGCAAACGATACAAAGGATCACCCGTGTAAATCGCGTAGACAAAGATTTCTGCGCCAGCCACTAAAAGAAGTCCCGAAGCTAGCGCAAAATAGTGGTTGCGCGGAAAGCGATAAGCGAACAGAAAAAATACCCCATACAACAATATCAGGCTCACCGCAGTCTCTCGTGTCAGCCAAGCGATTCCAGCCGCAAGTCCTGAAGCAAACAGCATCCATCGTGGTTCGGGCCTGTTAGCGGCGTGATAAAAGAGCCAGATGGAGCAAACCACGAAGAAAAGCTCAGTTAATTCAGGATTCGCCAGCGAGGCGCCGGTAGCGAAGGTTGGCGTGACG
>JAOTYS010000092.1 GCA_029861795.1 Gammaproteobacteria bacterium
TGGAGTCATCAGTCTCTTTATGGGGCAGTTGATGATGAAGGTGCGTCCCGAGTGCAATCCGCAGGCAACCATTCTCACGGTTACTTTCTGTTAGTGCGACCCAGGCCGTGAGCACTTGGTTCGGCTCAAAACTCCAGTAAGTGGAGTCTTGATGCCAGGAAATAAAACGCGTATCACCAGGCTCCTTGATAAACAGGCTGGAGCTGAACACCAGGATATCAGCACCGATCAAGTCCTCCACAGCGTCCAGAATCTTGGGGTGACGCACCAGCTCGTCCAGCCAGGTAAATATCAGATAGGACTTGTGGAGCTCGATACCATCGAGTTTACGGCCGTCCGCTGTCTCAAATTGTTCCAGACGCGCCAGGTATTCTGATGCCAGCGCCGCGGACAACACCGAAACAGGGGCGACGTAACCGTGTCGACGGTAGCCCGAAATCTGCTGATCAGTTAATAGCTTACCCATGGCTCACACACTTATTCCAAGGCCATCTTCCCTTTCAGAGCGATTATCTGTCAACATTGAGCCGATATATCTTGCAGCGGGGATCAACACATGACGTTTTCGATGCGGGGTTGGCGCGGTCGAATCGGCCTAGTTATGCCCGACGATGCGGTTAACGATGATGAATACTGGCTATACCTGCCGGATGGGGTGAACCTGATGATCGCACGTTTTACAACCGCCACCCGAGATGAACCCATCGCACCCGACATGGTGGACGCTTATGCTGATCTCGACACTTTGAGGCGTGCCGCCGATGTCATCAAGATCACTCGACCGAGTGCGGTGGTGTTCGGCTGCACCTCGTGCAGCTTTGTCCGTGGTGTAGGTTGGGATATCAAGCAGGCACATGCTATAGGAGAAGTCTGTGGCGCACCGGCTACCACAGTAAGCACTGCGATGGTTGCCGCCCTTAAAACAATGGGAATTAAGTCAGTGTGTGTGGGAGCGCCTTATCCGGACAGCGTGACCGAGCGCTTCGCGATCTACTTGCGCGACAGCGGTTTCGAGGTGATTCACTGGCAGACTTTGGAGATGACGAGCGAGTGGCAAATCGGCAATTCGCCGCCCTCGGTCTGGTTCGATCTCGCCAAGGCCATCGATCGTCCCGACGCTGAAGCGATTGTGCTGAGCTGTACCGGAATCCGCACTGCAGAAATCCTCACGCCACTCGAAGCTGACCTGGGAAAACCAGTAATCACTGCACCGCAAGCGATGATCTGGCATCCACTGCAACTGATGAAAGTAGATTCCACGCGACCCGATCGCGGCCGCCTGTTTGCCGAATACGGAAGTGCGTTCAATACTCATCAGGGGGCAGTACGTGCGGTGCTGATGTCGGCGGCCTAGCTGATATCGGCTCTACCGCAAACGTCGCCACCACCAGACGTGAACGCCCGATAGGGTCACTGCCCATTTTGGTTAGAGGCGCATCTAATTTACACGGTTTATTTTTTTTGATAGGTGCGTTAGCCTGGTTCTGTGTACCCCCTGGGTATGCACACTCACGTCAAGAATAGGAGGGTAGGAGATATGAACGTTAGAGCAATCAAACTCGCTTTTGGTCTACTAACAGCCCTCGCGTCGCTGTGCTCAATAAGCTCAGCATACGCGGAGACCACGCTGGAACGAGCGAAAGCCAACGGATTCGTCCGTATCGCATTTGCCAACGAATCACCTTATGGGTTTGCGACTCCCGACGGAAAGCTGACCGGCGAGGCGCCGGAAATCGCTCGGGCGGTCCTTGCCAGTATGGGTATCCCGGAAGTGGATGGAGTGCTGACAGAATGGGGCTCGCTGATTCCAGGGCTCAAGGCGGGCCGTTTCGATATGATTGCCGCGGGTATGTTTATTACCGCCAAGCGATGTAAACAGATCTCGTTCTCAGAGCCGACATACGGAATGGGTCAAGCACTGATGGTCAAGCAAGGCAACCCCAAAAACCTCAGAACCTATGAAGACGTTGCCAAGGCGGGCGCGACACTTGCGGTAGTGGCGGGCGCCATCGAAGTAGATCAAGCCAAGGATAAGGGCGTGACAAATCTGTTGACCATCCCGGATTTCGCTACAGGTCTTGCAGCGGTTCAATCCGGACGCGCGGATGCCTTTGCGTTGACCTCGATCTCTATCCTACAGCTGGTGGAAAGAGCCGGGCCGGATGCGGGTGTGGAACGGGCGGAGCCCTTCACCTTCGTCAATTCAGAAGGCAAAGTACAAAAAGGACACGGTGGTTTCGGGTTCCGCAAAGAGGATGAGGATTTGCTGGCGGAATTCAATAAGCACTTGACGGAATTCGTCGGCAGTGAGGAGCACTTGACGCTAGTTGGCCCGTTTGGATTCGGTAAGTCGGAACTCCCGGAAATGACGGCGGCACAGCTCTGTGTAGAAGGATAAGCGCCAGACTCCTTTCTTGTTGACCGGAAAGGTCTGTGTGGCAGTGCCGGGTGGTCGAATTGACGGCCACCCGGCACTGCAATGAAGTCAGACGTCCCACCCGTGTGAGTCCAACATCCGGTGAACCCACGCGCTATTTTTCTTGTTTTTCTGTTTAGCTTCACCGCAGGCTTGGTGGTGGCAAGCTTTGCGGGATTCAAAGAGTTCATTCCGGGGCTGTTGCGTGGCGCGGTGATCACCATCGAGCTCACCGCCATGGCCTACCTGCTGGCGTTGGTGACCGCGTTCCTCGCAGGATTGGGCAAGCTTTCTAAGGTTCGGCCGATACGCTGGGCTTCCATCACTTACATCGAAATCTTTCGGGGCACCTCCGCACTGGTACAGTTGTTCTGGATCTTCTTTGTGCTGCCTGAATTTGGGCTCACCCTTACACCGATGCAAGCGGGTGTACTTGCCCTGGGTCTAAACGTCGGCGCCTACGGTGCGGAGGTGGTGCGTGGCGCGATTCAAGCAGTCCCCAAAGGACAATACGAAGCGGCAACCGCACTGAACATGTCACGCTGGGAAATGATGCGGCGGATCATTCTGCCCCAGGCGATCGTCGCGATGATTCCGCAGTGGGGCAACCTATTCATCGAGTTACTCAAGACCACCTCATTGGTCTCGGCGATCACCCTGACCGACCTGACATTTGCCGCTTACCAGTTGAACCAGACCGCAGTCCGAACCATGGAGATCTTTGGGCTCGCGATGATCATGTACTACTTCATTTCACAAGTCAGTCGCATTGGTGCTGGGTCGTTGGAACGACACTTGAGTCAAGGTCTTGGGCGCGGGAGAGCGTGATGAATTGGGATTGGGAATTCACTTTAAACGAGGTGCTGCCGCGATTGCTTAAGGTGGTTCCCATCACCATCGAGGCCACCCTTCTGGGCTTTACCATTGCCGCATCGTTAGGGCTGTTGCTTGCCGTCGGACGAATGTCGAAAAACCCGTGGATTTCTCGTCCGCTGACCGAGATCATCGAATTCATCCGCGGCACACCTATCCTAGTGCAGATCTTTTTCATGTTCTTTCTGCTGCCGGAGGTCGGAATTGTGTTGCCCGCATTCACCACCGGCGTGATTGCGCTTGGCTTACACTATTCCACCTATTGCTCAGAAGTTTATCGCTCGGGTCTGCAGAGCGTCCCAAAAGGGCAATGGGAGGCAGCGATTGCTCTGAATTTGAGCCCGTATCGAACATTTACCGGCATCATTATTCCGCAGGCAATACCACCAGTGGTGCCGGCTTTGGGTAACTATCTGATTGGGATGTTCAAAGAGACACCGCTGTTATCGTTTATCGCCGTGGTGGAGTTAATGATGGAAGCAAAACTGATCGGTTCTGAATGGTTTCAATACCGCGAACCCGTGACCATGGTCGGAGTGTTTTTCCTGGCACTGAGCCTCATCGCGGCGTTTGGGGTCAGACGGGTGGAGCACTGGCTCAATACCAGAAGGGCGTAAAGGAATTGTTAGTGAAATCAAAGGATCAAGTAGAGCGGTCTGCCAGGCTGGCACCGCTTGAGCACACTCGCAGGTCCCACCAACAATACAGCGAAATCAAATGAGTGTGCGCGGCAGTTTGCTTAAGCTCTCTGCGCCGGTCTCTGTGACAATCAACGCTTCGCTAAATCCAGCGCCGTACTGTCCCAATACCCTTAGTGTTAAAGGTAAGTGAAACACCATGCCTGCAATCAGCGGGTTATGGTTGTCCGCAGAAAGATAGAACGCAGGGTTTTCGATCCAGTTCGGCGGGAAACCTATCCCCACTGGATAGGCGAAAAGATCGTGGAAAGAAATCCTATCACGGATGGGTTTGAGAGCCGCCTTGCCTGCCGCAGCGACGTCTGATCCCAGCACGCCCGGTTTAATGGTATCCAGCAATGCGTCTACGCAAGCATTGGAGTAGTCGGCAAGCTCCTGAATCTCGGGGCGAGGCTTGCCCACCACCGTGGTACGCATTAGCGGTGCGTTATATCTCGCCCGCACGCCGGACATCTCAATAAACACTGAATCGCCTTGCTGTGCGCGGGTGCCGCCGCGTGGGCTGTGTGGAGAACCAGCGCGCCAACCGACACAGATCATGGGTTCGATGCAAAGGAACTCAGTGTCAGCATCGAACATTGCATCGCAAGCGGCGCGACAGATTGCATAGTCACTAGCCCCTTCACCGACCGCGTCGATAGCGGCCGCCACGCCCTTGTCAGTAATTGTCGCCGCCTCCCGAATGTAGCGGTGCTCGAGTGGGGACTTGACCAAACGGACCGTCTCCACAACCCCTTTGACTGGCTCTGCCTCGAGTGCATCTAACAAGCGGCGGACGACATCGAAGGAAGTATAGGTGCTGCCGGTATCGACACCCGTGCGCCCACGATCCAGCTTGCGGCTACGCACACCCTCCACCATAAATACAATGGGATCGTCTCCGGTCTCCCAACACACAGTCTCACCCGCGACAACAGTGGATTCGGCCCGACCACGCTCGAACTGCCATAAATAGAACACCGGAGTGCCTTCTGCCGGGACACATAAAAACATGATATCAAGTACGTTCATCGATACGTAGCCGGTCAGATAGCAGATATTGCCGGGGCTGCAAGTTACGAGTAGATCCAAACCTTCACCAGCCATGGCCTGCTGCACAGCTTGTAGGCGCCTCGCATATTCATCGGGCTCAAAAAAGACTTCGCGTGTAGTCACTTATGTTCCTCTCTCCGAAGTGTGTCTTTGACTATATCAGATTGCTCTGTTGCACCCACTGCCGCCATGTATACACGTAACCCACGCGGCTACGAAAGTCCGGTCGGTCGACTTGACCAAGTTGACAGCTTATACAATTGCGCTCCTAATTCGTCTATGCGTTTGTCATGTGAAGTAGCTCAATAGAAGCGACGCCATGGGCTCACGAATCGCCATCGGTGGGATCTGGCATGAGACCAACACCTTTGCCGCAGGTCTCACAACCCTAGATGACTTCACCAACTATCAGTTCGCGGTCGGGCACGACGTGTTGCAGCGTTACCAGGGTACCGGCACCGAAATAGGCGGGATGACCGCGGCCGCCGCCGACCATGATCTTGAGTTAGTTCCTACGATCTACGCCGCAGCAGTCCCCGCCGGTACTATTTCGGCTGACGCCTTGAATACAATCTGCGATGAGATGGTGCAGCGTCTACAGACTGCGCTGCCGCTGGACGGCATGCTAATTGCACTACACGGCGCCGCAGTGGCCGAGGGAATCGAGGACGCCGATGCTTACGTGCTGGCGCAAGTACGTTCAGTGATCGGAACTGATGTACCGATCGTGGCGACCTTCGATTTTCACGCCAACTTAGGCGAGGCCATGGTGGCAGGCGCTGACGTACTGATCGGCTATGACACTTATCCGCACGTCGACATGGCTGAACGGGGACGGGAGGCCGCGGCCATCATTACGCGCTTGTTGAAGACCGGTAGTCGACCGGCAACGGCCTTCAGAAAGATCCCGATCATTACCGCGCCACAAAAGCAGCCAACGGACGAGCCGCCGATGAGCGAGATCATCGGGCGCTTGGCTGAGATCGAGGAGCGACCGGGCATCGTTTGCGGTTCTGTTGCGATGGGTTTCCCCTATGCCGACGTGGCAGAACTGGGCGCCTCGGTACTCGTGTACGCCGAAGACAAGGACGTTGCCGACTCTGCGGCCGATGAACTTGCGGCTCAGATCTGGAAACGTCGTCAGTCGTTTCACCCGACTCTGACGCATGTTAAGCCTGGGGTAGCTGAGGCGGTGGCGTCGAATGAGACGCCGGTAGTATTGGTGGATCCTGCGGATAATGTTGGTGGCGGAAGCGCCGGCGATGGCACGGTGGCGCTTGATGCACTATTACGACTGTCTGCCGACGGCGCCGTTATCGTTATTGCTGACCCGCAGGCCGTTGCTATCGCCGACGGTGTGGGCGTAGGCGGCGTCTTCGATGCAGAAGTGGGCGCTAAAACCGACCGCATGCATGGCGAACCTGTCCGCGTCCGCGGCAAGGTGAGACTGCTCGCAGATGGGCACTACCGTCACAAAGGCACTTATATGACGGGGTACGAGACCTCAATGGGCCGAACTGCAGTGGTCGATGCCACGGGGGTTCAAATCGTATTGACGTCGCTGCGTACCATGCCTTTCGACGCGGAACAATTGCGTTGTGTTGGGATCGAGCCGGAGCAGCAAAAAATTATCGTGGTCAAGTCGGCCATCGCTTGGCGAGCTGCTTACGGGGATATCGCCAAACATGTTATCGTGATTGATACGCCAGGCGTATGCGCGTCTAATCTGGAGCGTTTCAACTATCAGCGACGTCCGAGCCCCATCTACCCCCTTGAGCCCGAGACACAGTTTGGGATAGAAGAGTAGCCGCTCGACAAGCCAACCAGCACTAGCGAACAAGGATCATGGCCGAATATAAGAAATCGCAAGCGCTTTACCAGCAAGCCAAAGAGCATCTTGCCGGTGGTGTCAGCAGCAACTTCCGTTATACGGGATACGGCGAGAGTCCAGTACCGTTATTTTATGCACACGGCAAAGGCGCCCACCTGACTGACGTTGATGGCAATGATTATATTGACTACGCGTTGGGAAATGGCCCGATTATCCTAGGCCACGCGCCAGCGCAGGTAATCAAGGCCGTGTCCGACACACTTTCCATGGGACAGTTGTTCGCCGGCCAGCACGAGCTGGAGCTCGAGCTCGCCCAACTTTTGACCTCTATCGTTCCTTGTGCCGACTTGGTGCGGTTTACATCATCTGGCTCCGAATCCGTTCATGCGGCGCTTCGACTAGCACGCGCCTACACCGGTCGATCCAAGATCGTAAAGTTTGAGGGACACTATCACGGTTGGTTCGATAACATCTTTATCAGCGTTTCACCCTCGCACAACGAAGCCGGACCTGCATCTGCGCCGATACCTGTGTCTCACACGCCAGGTCAACCGTCGAGCAATCTCGAAGATGTAATCGTGTTGCCATGGAACGACCTAGATATTTTGGCTAGCACCATCCGTGAACACGCAGACGAGATCGCTGGTGTCATCATGGAACCGATTATGTTTAACTCGGGCACGATTCTCCCGATGGAGGGTTATCTCGAGGGAGTGCGAGAGCTTACCAGCGAGTACGGCATTGTACTCATCTTCGATGAAGTGATTACCGGATTTCGGGTAGCACTCTCGGGTGCCCAAGGCTTGCTCGGCGTAACGCCTGATCTCACCGTCTTTGCGAAGGCCATGGCCGCAGGATTTCCACTTGCCGCTGTGGCAGGTCATCGGGATGTTATGGAAATTGTCGACACAAGAAAAGTAATGCACGGCGGTACCTACAACGGCAACGTTGTCTCTATGGCGGCGGGAATCGCGACACTGAAGACGCTGGCTCAGAACGATGGACAAGTCTACAGAGATATGAACGCCAAGGGTGAACGCCTAATAAGTGAGTTACGTCAACTCGCCAAACGACATGGACACTCTCTGCTGATACAAGGTTTAGGTAGCGTGTTTCATTCAGCGTTCACCAATCAGCAAGCAATGATGAACTATCGCGACTATATCGAAAGCGATGCCGACAAACGCAATGAATTCTGTGCGCGCTTACAGAACGCCGGGGTGCGTCTGACGGCGCGTGGTACCTGGCTTCTATCAGCCGCGCACACCGATGAGGATATAGATCAATCAATCAATGCGGCAGACCGAGCGCTATCCGAGATGAAGCCGTGATGGGTGTTCAACGCGCGTTGCGCCTAGGCATGATCTGGCCGGGCGGCGGGGCCGAGCATGAGTACTATCAATTTGCCGAAGCGCTGGATGATCGGATCAAGATTTTTCTTTCTTGCTCTCGTGTTGGTGGCGAAGGCGACAATGACCATGACGTGGATGCCCTGCTGCAGACCGCGCGCGTCGATTGGTTAGAAGAGGCGGCCCGAAGACTGATTTGCCTGAAACCCGATGTTGTGTTTTGGGCATGCACAAGCGGGAGTTTCATTGTAGGTCGTGCCGGTGCCGAAACCCAGGTCTCAGCCATCGCACGAACCACTGGCGCTCCAGCGGGGAGCACCTCGCTCGCTTTTATTGCAGCATTGGAAACACTTGGAACCTCACGGGTCAGCGTGCTCGCCACCTATCCAGAGCCTGCCTCGCGGGCATTCGTCAAATTCCTCGGTGAGTTCGGCGTTGAAGTTTTGCACATGCAGTGGCTTGATGCAGCCAGCGGCTGGGATGCGGCACTGCTGGATCCTGAGATTGTGACGGAAAAGGCGCGTGAGGCAGCAATCGACGGAGCCGAAGCGCTACTGGTGCCCGATACCGCAATGCCAAGCTTACATCTTGTTGAGCGGCTAGAGCGCGCCACTGAGCGGCCGGTGCTCACCGCCAATGCAGTGACACTGTGGCAGGCAATGAAACTCGCGGGTGGAGCCATTTCAGTGAAAGGTTACGGAACATTGCTGGCACACCGCGACGTCGAAAACGCGGCTTAAGTCGTCGATGAGTCCTGCCGCCTATTCTGGATAGGCGACCACCTCCTGCTGTTGTTCGCCTAAGCCCTCTACGCCAAGGCGCATGCGATTACCAGGCTTCAGAAGAACAGGCGGGTTTTGACCCAGGCCCACCCCTGGTGGCGTCCCGGTTGCGATGAGGTCTCCGGGCAACAAGCTCATATAACGGCTGACATAGCTCACGATCTCAGCCACACCGAAGATCATGGTTCGCGTCGAACCGTCTTGGTAACGATGACCATCGACTTCTAACCAAAGCTTCAGGTTTTGCGGATCCGGGATTTCGTCTTTAGTAACAAGATAAGGACCAAAAGGCGCAAAGGTATCAGCACTCTTACCTTTGACCCATTGACCTGTCCCCTCAAGCTGATGCGCACGCTCGGAGACGTCGTTGACCACACAGTAACCCGCGACATGATCCAATGCGTGGTCTTGCTCCACGTATCTTGCTCGCGTACCAATCACCACTCCGAGTTCCACCTCCCAGTCACCTTTCTTACTACCCTTGGGTAGCACAACGGGATCGTTTGGCCCACTAATAGCAGTCGTCGCCTTCATGAAGATGACTGGCTCGTCGGGGATAGGCATACCGGCCTCTTCGGCATGATCTCGGTAGTTGAGTCCGATGCAAACGACTTTGCCAACGTTAGCGACCGGTGGACCCAGACGCGGTGATCCGCTCACCGGAGGTGGTGATTTCGGATCCAGGGCCACGAGTTTCGAAAGCGTCGCTGGATCAAGTGTGGATCCATCTATATCAGTGACGTGGTCTGACAAATCGCGAATAACACCATCGGCGTCGAGCAACCCTGGCTTCTCACCGCCGATTTTTCCGAACCGTAGTAATTTCATTATGTAGTCCCACGCAAGTATTCTTTGTTGACACAGTTACGAAGTTCACCGCGTTCAAAAAAGCTAATGATGTTTTCCACCGCGAGGCGGCGGGCGTCGTGTTGACTCTCCGCACTGTACCAGGCGCCATGAGGAGTCAGCACCAATCGACCTAACACCCAATCGAGTTGCTGGTGGTACGCCTGGAACAACGGATGTTGTGGATCCGGGGGTTCTTGGGGTAGCACATCTAGTCCCACGCCTGCGATTTTCCCCGCTCGCAACGTCTCATATAGCGCGTCTAAGTCGATGACGGCGCCGCGCGATGTGTTAACCAACACCGCGTGGGGTTGGATACAGGCGAGCGTCGATACGTTGATCATATTTCGGGTCTCCGCTGTCAGTGGCACGTGCAAGCTTACGCAGTCACATTCACTTAGCAGATTCTCTAATGATTCAGCCCGTCGCACGCCAACTGCGATCTCTTGTCCCCGGGGTAAGTAGGGATCGTAAGCGACTACCTCACAACCAAATGCTTTGGCACGCAATGCCGTGGCCGTGCCGATGCGGCCCAACCCTACGATACCAAAGCGTGTGCCGCGCACCCGCCGAATCGTCTTTGCGTTGGACCAGTGGAAGTTTGCAATTACATCTTCACGCAGTTGCTCGTTGTAGTTGACGATGCCGCGTCTCAGGGCCAACCACAAGGCTATGGCATGATCGGCCACTTCGCTTGTACCGTAGTCCGGCACGTAACAAACCGGAATACCTCTCGCACCCGCGGCCTCCAGGTCAATGTGGTCATAACCAACACCGGCACGGCTAATGAAGCGACAGCGTTTTAGCTTAGCAATGACATCGGCATCGACAACTAACTGATGCCATACCAATAATGCATCTGCCGCAGCAAATGACTCGTTGGAAACCACAACACCCTCTCGCCGTCGCCAGATCTCAAAGTCATAGCCGTCGCCGGCGGTCGCTCGCTCTACCACTCCGTCATCTTCGTACTGGGCATCGACAGTCAGTATTCGTAAGGACTTTGGGGGCATATTGTTAAGGTTTTCGTTGAAGTTAAATTCTAGTATGTCGCCCGCCCACCACTTAGATCAAACACTGCACCCGTGGTGAACGAATTTTCCTCAGAAACCAGCCAGGCGACCATTGCAGCAACCTCCTCGACTCGCAGGAATCGACCCCGAGGGATCTTTGACAGCATGTAGTCGATGTGTTCCTGACTCATTTGATCAAAGATGCGGGTTTTGGCCGCGGCCGGTGTGATGCAGTTGACCGCAATATCTTTATCCGCCGTCTCCTTGGCGATGGATTTAGTCAGCGCAATAACGCCCGCTTTGGCCGCGCTATAGGCCACGGCGTTGGGATTTCCTTCTTTACCGGCAATAGACGCGACGTTTACAACCCGGCCATAGTTCTGCTGGCGCATCAGCGGCATCACCGCACGGCAACAGTAGTAGACGGCGTTAAGATCTAGATCCACGACCCGTCGCCATTCATCGAGCGGGTATTCCCAAGACGGCATGGTGAGCCCTGCGATACCCGCGTTATTCACCAAGATATCAATTCCTCCCAGGGAGTCGAGCACTGACGTGACCGACACGCTGACCGCGTCCCGTCCGTGACATCTACGACCGCCGCGTCAACAGGGCCGAGCCCCTCGAGGTCACTTTGGGTCTGCCGCAGCAGCTCGGCATCGCGGTCCCAAAGGCTCACAGATGCCCCGGACTGCAATAGCCGCTTGCTAACAGCGAGACCAATTCCTTGGGCAGCCCCAGTGACCACTGCGCGACGCCCGTTAAGGTCGATGACATTCATGTTTTACCCTCGGTGCTCTTACTTGGGAATGTAAGCCGCTCGAGACCCGATTCCAAAGTCACAGCAGGCCCGATGTCGCTACCTAGCTACATCGAACCCTTGAGTGTTGCGCTGGAATTCTGCTAGTCCTTGCTCTTAATGACAAGGTCACAGCATTATTGTGCTGGACGGCTAGGACATCTCGAAGCAAGGTCACGGGGACAACCAGTATGAGTCGAGTGCTAGAATGACGGCGTTGTTTAGAGCGAGTGATTGTATGAACGAACGCCGTCTTTTCGATGCCAATGCCGCGCCCGATGACATTGCCACCGCCATTGAGACTGACGGTTACGCCATCGTGTCCAAGCTGCTGGACTGTAGCACGGTGAACCAGTTGACTAACGAGCTTCGCCCTCATCATTACCGCCGATTGCCAAAACACTACCGGACAGACTACAGCGGTTGGTGTGTTACGACTACGGCGCACCTTACCTCGGTTTTGTAAACGGCAACGATCCCCATGCGTTGCTTGAAGATGATTACGATGACAGTCGTCCCGCCGAACGTTCCAACGATAAGGTCGACGCCGCTCAGCAGCGTGTGCGCCGATTGAAGGTTATGATCGAGTGACGGCGGTGAGCCATCGATAGCTCTGGAGAAATACGCTACAGTGGATGTCACTGCTCACACCTGAATGAAGTGTGCAAATCCTAGGAGAAAAATTATGAGCAAGACCATGTATATGCCGATCAGCGGAAACGTCATGCCGCGCTTTGCGGGTCCGGCAACCATGATGCGGCTTCCTCAACTGGAATCGGCTAAGGATCTGGATGCATGTTTTGTTGGCGTGCCGTTTGATATTGGAACCTCCAACCGTCCAGGTGCGCGCTTCGGTCCGCGCCACATCCGTGGCGAATCGGCATTTCTGCGTCCGTGCAACAACGCTACGCGTGCCGCACCGTTCGAAAGCCTTGCTGTGGCCGATCTGGGCGACGTGCCCATCAATACCTTT
>JAOTYS010000522.1 GCA_029861795.1 Gammaproteobacteria bacterium
ACCAGCACTTGATTTGATCGAGTCAGAGCCTCAACCGGATGTGCTACCAAATTCCATCGCTGTGTTGCCGTTCGAGAATCTAAGTCCTGATCCTGACAACGCCTATTTTGCAGCCGGCATTCACGAATCAACGTTGAATCAACTAGCGAAGATTAGCGATCTCATGGTGATGTCTCGGACGTCTGTGATGCAATTTCAGGAAGATCGGCCATCCATCCCTGAAATAGCGCGTGCGCTAAACGTCGAGGCGATTCTGGAGGGCAGTGTTCGTTATGCAGATGGCCGCGTATTGATTGCGGCACAACTCATCGACGGCTCAACAGACGCCAACGTCTGGGCGGATGAATTTGATAGAGAACTGACTGATGTTTTCGCTGTACAGAAAGATGTTGCAGAGAAAATTGCGGGAGCGCTGAAGGCGGAGCTCCTACCGGAAGAGCAGGCTCGTATCGAAAGGCAACCGACAGAATCGCAGGTAGCCTACGAACATTACCTATACGCACTTAGTTTGCCGTATCCCATCTATGCGCCTCAATATACGTCGGATTACGTGGGATCTTTGGAAAAAGCGATAGAGGCAGATCCGAACTTCGCTGACGCATACGCGCTGTTGGCTGAGGCCTACTACAATTTCGGAGATCGCGATGCGGTTCTGGATACTGCGCTGAGGGCCATCGAGCTCGATCCTCTATCAGGTTTTGCACATGCGGTCCTTGGACTGTATTACGGCAACTACTACGATCGTTGGAGCGAAGCGAAAGAAGCATACGAGCGTGCTATAGAGCTGAGTCCGAACAACGCGACGGTACTGGTAAGGTCAGCGCGGCAATTAGCAGAGGTTAGTGGCGAGTATGCCGATGCAATTGAATTGGGCAAACGCGCGGCTGCAATTGATCCAACCTCAGATTTTGTGCACTGGCGGGTAGGCTTCATTTACCTACGAGCGGGTCATTTGGAACAAGCGAGTAAGCATTTGGAAGAAGCAATAGAGATTAATCCTATGCTCGACTCTTCGCATCTTGACCTCGCATTTGCCGAATATCTTAAGGGAGACAAAGCTGCCGCAAAGCAAAGACTGGATCGAGCGGTTGCGGTTCAGAATCCATCGACTACATTTAGAGTAGATTACATTCCGTATCTGTACGGACTAATTGGCGACCTTGATACAGCGGCCAACCAGCTAAAACGTGTAGAAGAATTGCTCAGCGCACGAGGATTGCTGGGGACAGGAAGATTGGCTTGGGGCGTTCTGGGCGTAAGAGACAAGGAGCGTGCTCTAGCCGAGTGGACGACCGTGATTAACGGATATCTCAATGGGGGACGCCCTTTTTCTCCTTCAAGGGTAAGCCGCTTCCGCGACAACTGGCTCAACGACCCGATGCTCGAAGAACCCGAATTTCTGGAACTGCGCAGGCGTTTGGGGTTTAAGGGTTAGAAAAATGAAGCACGTACTTCCGCTCTTGGCCGGAAGCTGCCCCAGGATGAGGGCGATTTTTGACAGTCTGGAGGTCCGCTCCTGGTGACAGCAGACATCCAGCTGCAGGGCGCAAAATCCTTGCTCAATAGCGTCCGCTAACCGCCCAAAAGCCGTTGTTGGGCTAGAATTGGGTTAGAGGGCGGCTACTGACCCACAGGAGACGGTCGCGAAACAGGAAATTCGCTTCAAAAGAAGTTACCAGAAAGAGCGTGTTCGACTCACCCGCACCATGCCCCAGCCATCAATTGAAACATCACGTTTGATTCTGCGACCGTTCCGTTTCGGTGATGCGCCTGCTGTTCAAGAACTCGCCGGAAAGCGAGACATCGCTGACACGACGATGAACATCCCACATCCTTACGCAGATGGTATGGCAGAAGAGTGGATCGAAGGGCACGAATCTGGCTACACAGAAGGGAAGATAGCAACGTTCGCAATTGTGCTTAGCGACGATGCAAGGTTGATTGGTGCTATAGGGCTTCGGATTGATAGCGGCGTCAACAAGGGTGAGCTTGGTTACTGGATCGGAAAGCCGTACTGGAACCTCGGTTATGCCACAGAGGCGACCCACGCCGTCCTGGCCTTTGGTTTCGACGAATTACGTCTAAATAGGATTCATGCTGCGCATCTAGCACGGAACCCATCGTCGGGACGGGTAATGGAAAAAGCCGGAATGCTCCTCGAAGGAGTTGCGCGCCAAGACGCAATTAAGTGGGGAAAATACGAAGACTTGGTTTCGTATGGCATGCTTCGTGAGGATTGGTTAGGCCGATAAACCAGCCGATCAACATGAGGACTGCGTGGGTCACCGAAACCGCGCCACCGAAGCGTCCGGTAAGCGCGCAAAAGCCAACATTGGGCTAAACTGATGGTGTACGCCAGCTGGTGAACCCAAAGCGGACATTTGAATTGTTAGCAAAAGGAGAAAAATAAATGAGCAATATCCTCGGGCCAGCAAGACTATTTTTTGAAGCGTGCGAAACAGGAAAGGGGTGGGATGCTTGCAGTGCCTTCTGCACTTCTGACGCGACTTTTTCCTCGCAGACAACTGCCTTGTCAGAGGTTTTCACTCTAGAAGACTATTGTGAGTGGATGAAAGGATTGCTAACTCCAATCCCGGATGGGCACTACGAACTGAAGTTCTTCGCCGCAGATGAGGCAGATGAATCCGTAGCAGCGTTTGCTGTCTTTCATGGCACACAAACCGGGCCGGGCGGTCCAGTACCACCTACGGGAAACCGCATTGCCGCGGACTACGTATACCATATGGTATTTGATGGTGAGCGTGTAAAGCACCTGACAAAAATATGGAATGACACTATAAGTCTGCAACAGTTAGGTTGGGCTTGAAGTCACCGCCCGACAGCCGCCATTGAGGTGGTAGAGTGTTGGGCGGCGGCTACTGAACCCATTGCGGCCGGTCGTTGAATTGCAGAACATGCGTTGTTGAGAAGGGGATGCAGTGAACGAGAAGACTGTCGTCGGTGTTCACTGGAGTTTCTGGGTAATTGGCGCGGTCGGGCTGATCTTCAATCTTGGTGGCTGCATGAATTACATCACGCAGATGAATGTGGAGATGGCCACTTCAATGCCTGATGTGTATCGTGCGATAGTAGAGAGCCGACCTGTATGGGGCACCGGAGCTTTTGCAATAGCCGTTTTCGGCGGTGCGCTCGGGTGCCTTCTGCTTCTGATGACCCGACGCAGCCGGTAGCAACATATAGTACCGGTAACGGTATCTATCGAATATTTTTAGAACTTGGGCAACCGTATGAAAGTTGCTTACACGATAATTGTGGTCATATTGACCTTTCTGGCCATTTCCGCTGGCATCACGAAAGTATTGTTAATGCAGCGGGATGTTGAGTTTTTTGGTCAGTATG